>NZ_JBLVQN010000012.1:0-123306 GCF_058323225.1 Neobacillus sp. PVCKKU3 | reverse complement strand
CTTCCAGTAAACATTCTAACCAAATTAACCTACGTATTTACGAATAGGAGCTAGTTTCGTTCATGATAACTCGGCCCCGTACTCCCGCAGGAGTCTTCGCACCTTCCGCTCCAATCAACAGGTTATTCAACAAAGACCTTTCACTCACAATAAATAATATAAATAAAGTGGTGAAATAACTGTTTAAGCACAAAAAGTTAGCTAAAGTGAAATGTTTCTATTAATTAGTACCAGGCGAAAAACCGCTTATCAACTCAGATTGCCAAAATATAAAAAAGAATGCAACACATTTAGCAAGAATGGAAAATGTGTGTCGCATTCTTTAGGTTGATTTGGCTACCCTGTTGATTGGAGCGGAGGGCACTCGACTCCTGCGGGAAATAGAGGTCACTGGAGACCCCGCAGGCGCAAAAAGCGCCGAGGAGGCTTCAGGACCTCCCCGCGGAAAGCGAGTGCCCGGAGCGGAAATCAACAGGCCCGATAGCAGGCACAATCATTATTAATCTTCTTCGGGAACATCTATAATGATCATATCAGACCCAATCTTTTTAATGTGTTGCCAGGGTACTCGTATTTCATCCCCTTGCTTTCTCAATCCAAACCATTTGACGGACGGGATTAAGAGCGCCTGGATTTGACCTGTGCTTTCATTTATTTCTAGATCTGTTTGGCCCAAGACACCAAGGCGCTCTGCCTTTTTTACATCGACAATTTCTTTTCCGCTTAATTCACTCAACCTCATATAAGCCGCCCCCTATTCCTCACTTACTATATATTTATAGAGGGAAGTCCTTATTTAGAATAAAGAAAAAAACAGTTCACCGAGGCAAACTGTTTTTTTCGTTAATTATGCTAAATTGGATGGGAATTCTCCGTCAGGGCTGATTAACGACACGGAATACTTATCAGTAAATACATCCCTTGTCATTTTGTCTACGCTTTCTTTTGTTACTGCATCAATTTGTTCAATGATTTCATCAAGCGAGCGATGACGCTTTAAAAGGAGTTCATTTTTTCCGTTTCGGCTCATCCGGCTGTTCGTACTTTCCAGACTCAACATAAGACTGCCCTTCAGCTGTTCCTTGCTGTTCGTTAATTCCTTTTCCGTTATGCCTGTTTGTTTTAATTTATCAAGCGTTTCCTGAACAGTATCAAACAATACATTTAATTGCTTTGCCCCGGTACCGCCGTAAATGGTCACAATGCCGCTGTCTTGATAAGCAGAATGATAGGAAAAAACGGAATAAGCCAAACCTCTTTGCTCACGTACCTCTTGAAATAATCTGGAGCTCATGCTTCCACCCAGAATATTATTCAAGGTAATCAAGCTATAAATATCTTCATGACCAACCTTTAATCCTTTAAACCCGATACAAAGGTGGGCCTGTTCAGTTTCCTTTTTCCGTGAAATCCGGTTGGCATGGAAAACAGGAACATTTTCTTGTACTGTTGTACTTCCTCCTTGGTAGGAGCCAAAGTAGGCTTCCACTTCTTGAATGAAGCTTTCTGGAACATTACCTGCAATCGAAATCACAACATTTTCAGGTGTGTATCGTTCATGAATATATTCCTTTAACGTATTGCCTGTAAAAGAGTTCAATGTTTCTTCAGTTCCTAGAATTGGATAACCAAGCGGATGGTCTTCATAAACAGCCCTGCTCAGCAAATCATGAACAATATCATCAGGTGTATCTTCATACATCTTAATTTCTTCTAAAACCACATTTTTTTCTTTCTTTAATTCCTCTTCCACAAAGGTAGAGTTAAAGAACATATCTGCCAATACGTCTAAAGCAAACTTTGAATGGGTATCGAGTACCTTAGCGTAATAGCATGTGTATTCCTTTGAGGTAAACGCATTTACCTGACCGCCAATGCTGTCAAAGGATTCAGCAATTTCTTTAGCAGTTTTGGTAGTGGTTCCTTTAAAAAACATATGTTCAAGGAAATGGGAAATCCCGTTTGTCTCAGGATTTTCATCTCTTGATCCCGTTCCAATCCAGATACCAATGGCAACGGACCTTACGGTAGGGATTTGTTCTAATACAATTCTTGCTCCATTTTGGCACGTGTATTTGTTAATCATCGACTTCCTCCTGTCTATAAACAACAGATGCTACTTCCCAATTGTTAATTATACCTATAATCACTATATTCTCCAACTTTTAGGTATTTCTTCCCTCAATTTATTTTATGACCCTTTCCTCGCTCATTAATTCAGAAACCGTCCCAATCTGTAAATTCTTTTGTTCGATTAAGGTAATTAATCGATCTAAAGATTTTGCCGTCGATTCGGTTGGGTGCATGAGGATTAACGACCCATTGCCAATCTTACCCATTACCCGGTTAATTAAGGCATCTGGAGAAGGCTTTCTCCAGTCCACAGTATCTACCGTCCACATGACTGTTTTCATGTTTAATTCATCTGCGATTTTGACTGTTTCGTCGCGATAACTGCCGCTCGGAGGAGCAAACCATTCTGTCTTTTTGTCGGTCACGGCTTCGATCACTTCATTGGTTTTCACCATTTGTTCTCTGGTCTGGGCAGCTGTAAGCTTTGCCATATCCGGGTGGGAATACGAATGGTTTCCTACCTCATGCCCGGCACTAACAATCATTTTGGCTAACTCAGGGTTCTTTTTAGCCCAGTTGCCTTCTAGAAAAAAACTTGCCGATACATTATGATTTTTTAACGTTGCCAATATATCTGATAAATATTCATTTCCCCAGGCAACGTTAATGATAAAGCTGACCATCGGTTTATCGGGATGCCCCTTATAAATAGGGGAGGGCGGCAGATCTTTAAGCTGCACTTTAGGCTTCACCTGTTTAAAGACGAGCTTTTTCTCATCAAAAGTGCCTTTCTTTTTCATATTTTGATAAGAAGCAGCCAGGTCAACTTCAAGGCCATTGTATCCCGGTATCGCCTTCCAAACCGGATCAATTTTCGCATCTGAAGGCGGTTTCTCATATTCAGGCGCATTTTTTACAATGCTTTGGTATAAGGAATCCGTCTCCTTTACTGCCGGAAGTGCTGATCCCTTTAAGGCGGAAACATAATTATGTACAATTGGACTATTTACAATAAGGAAAGCAGCAAGCACAATTACCGCGATAATTATCTTTTTTTTCATTCTTCCTCTTCCCCCTTCTATACAGATTATGACGAGCAGGGACAAGGTAGAACGATGATAAAGCATGCCAATAGAAAAAGAAAAAGTCAGGAGCGGCCTCCTGACTTTTTAAACGATTATTGATTTTGTTCAGCTTTTTCCTTCTGTTCCTTCAGGACAGCTTTACGCGATAAATTAACGCGGCCTTGTTTATCAATTTCGGTCACTTTTACTAAAATTTCATCGCCGATTTTCACGACATCTTCGACTTTTCCTACCCGCTCTTCGGCCAGTTCAGAAATATGGACTAATCCGTCTTTGCCGGCAAAGATTTCAACGAAGGCACCGAATTTTTCAATCCGTTTTACTTTACCAAGATACAATTCCCCTACGACAACTTCACGGACAATATCTTCAATAATTTTCTTCGCTTTTTGATTCATTTCAGAATCAGCAGAAGCGATAAAAATCGTTCCATCCTGTTCGATGTCAATCTTAACCCCAGTTTCTTCAATAATTTTGTTAATTTGCTTCCCACTAGGTCCAATAACATCGCGGATCTTATCCGGATTAATCGTCATGGTCAGAATTTTTGGCGCAAACCGCGAAAGATCAGGTCTTGGTTCAGCAAGTGTAGCAAGCATGGAATCAAGGATCTGCATTCTTCCGATTTTGGCCTGCTGCAATGCTTCTTCTAAAATTTCACGGGAAAGACCCTCAATTTTAATGTCCATTTGCAGAGCAGTAACACCTTTGGCTGTACCGGCTACTTTAAAGTCCATATCGCCAAGATGGTCTTCCATCCCTTGAATGTCCGTTAAAACGGTATAGTGCTCTCCTGATTTCACAAGACCCATAGCGATACCGGCAACAGGTGCTTTAATTGGTACACCGGCATCCATCATGGCTAATGTGCTGGCACAAATACTTGCCTGCGAAGTAGACCCATTGGATTCAAGCACCTCTGATACAAGTCGAATCGTATATGGGAAATCCTTTTCAGATGGCACAATCGGCTCTAGGGCACGCTCCCCTAGTGCACCATGGCCAATCTCCCGGCGGCCTGGCCCACGGATTGGTCCAGTTTCCCCTACGCTGAAGGAAGGGAAATTATAATGGTGCATAAAGCGTTTTTCTTCTTCAATTCCAAGACCATCAAGAATTTGCACATCCCCCATTGCACCAAGGGTACAAATGCTTAACGCTTGGGTTTGTCCTCTTGTAAATAACCCCGAACCATGGGTACGCGGCAGGATCCCTACTTGGGATGATAAAGGACGAATCTCATCAATCTTTCGGCCGTCCGGACGCACTTTTTCAACCGTGATTAAGCGGCGGACTTCACCTTTGACCATCTTGTCCAAAATTTGTTTAACCTGTTTTAGCTCATCATCGGCAGCTTCCTGCTCATCAAAATGAGCCAATACTCGATTCTTTACATCAGTGATGGCAGCTTCTCTAGCATGCTTTTCTTGAACTTGAATGGCACTGATCATGTCTGTTTCACACATTTCCCGTACCTTTGCTTCAAGCTCCTTGTCAAGCTCATACAGGTTTATCTGCCTTTTTTCTTTGCCGATTTCAGCAACGATTTTCTCTTGGAATTCAATTAACCGCTTGATTTCTTCATGGCCAAACATGATAGCCTCAAGCATGATTTCTTCAGGTACCTCATCGGCCCCTGCTTCCACCATGTTAATAGCATCCTTTGTACCGGCAACCGTTAGGTGGATGTCACTCTTTTCAGTCTGCTCCACCGTTGGATTGATCACGAATTCATTATTTACACGGCCGACTACGACGCCGGCAATCGGGCCCTCAAAAGGGATGTCCGATACCGATAAAGCCAGTGATGACCCAAACATCGCGGCCATTTCTGAAGAACAATCCTGATCCACACTCATGACAATACTGATTACTTGAACATCATTACGAAAACCATCTGCGAAAAGCGGACGAATTGGTCTGTCAATCAATCGGCTTGCCAAAATCGCCTTTTCACTTGGACGTCCTTCCCGTTTAATAAAGCCTCCGGGAATCTTACCGACTGCATATAATCTTTCTTCATAATTCACTGTTAATGGAAAAAAGTCTAGGTTCTTAGGCTCCTTAGACGCTGTGGCCGTACTTAAAACGGCTGTATCTCCATAACGGACCAAGACTGCACCGTTAGCTTGTTTGGCTAGTTGTCCAATTTCAACTGTCAGATTGCGGCCGGCCCAATCCATGGAATACTCATGTTTTTGCTGATCCATATTTTTACCCCTCTCTATCTAAATCACTTAGGAGGATGATGCGAAACTTATTCGCTGGTATCATCTTTCTAATGTAACTATAAAAAAGCGAAAACGCTTGTGATTTCAAACCAAATTAGTATTAGTATGCACAAAAAATCATGACTTAAAAATTATGTATGAAATATTCAATAACTTTTAAAAGCTAACAAAAAAGCGGGAAAAATCCCGCTTCTGTAAACTAACGACGTAGACCAAGCTTATTGATTAACACGCGGTAACGTTGAACATCTTTGTTACGCAGGTAAGTCAAAAGATTACGACGTTTACCAACCATTTTCAAAAGACCACGGCGTGAGTGATGATCTTTCTTATGAGTACGTAAGTGCTCGTTCAAATTGTTGATTGATTCTGTAAGGACAGCGATTTGAACTTCAGCAGATCCTGTGTCGTTCTCATGAGTTTTATACTCATTGATGATTTCGTTTTTACGTTCTTGTGTGATTGCCATCCAGGTTCACCTCCTATTTCTCAATCCCCTCATGCCGAGCAAGCGTCGGTGATTCGACTTGCCAAGCAAAGGTTCATTTAGTACGTATTTAAGAATACAATGTTTTGTCGTAAAATGCAAGTTCATTCCATCATATATTATAGGAAAACTTCTCTTCTTCTATACATCAAGCAGCTTGTGTTTTTCCGCAAAATATTCCAAAGCCTTATTTTTATCTTTTTCAATTTGCTTTACAAGTTCTTCTATTCCAGAAAACTTTTGTTCATTTCGCAGGAATAGATGCCACTCAATTACAGCATCCTCCCCATAGATATCCTTATGAAAATCAAATAAATGAACTTCAATCGACAGCTTGACTGCCTCCTTATTAAAGGTAGGCTTATAGCCAACATTACAAACACCATTATGCATACTGCCGCTAACCATCATCCTTACCGCATAAACACCTGTAGGGGGAATAATGTATTCATCATTTAATTCAATATTTGCCGTCGGAAAACCAATGGTCCGTCCGCGTTTATCACCATGGACGACATACCCTGAAGTTGTGTAATACCTTCCCAAAAGGTGCGAAAGTTCCTCAACAGTCCCCTCTTTAAGAAGTCGGCGAATTCTGGTCGAGCTCACCTTTTCGTTCCCCTCGGTAAATTCCGGTATAACTGAAAAGGTAAATTTCTCCCTTGAGTGAAATGGAATGGTCTCCATCGTCCCTTTGCCCATCCGGCCGTAGGTAAAATCAAAGCCAGCGGTCGCATGCTGCACATTCAGCCCGATAACGTATTGGTCAATAAATTCTTGAGGCAGAAGATTGGCAAATTCTATGGTAAAGTGAACGACAAAAAGATAATCAATACCCATTCCCTCGATAATTCTGATCTTTTCTGCTAATGGGGTAATGGATTTTACATGCTTTTCATTTTTCCCTAAAACCACGGAAGGATGAGGGTCAAAAGTCATGACTGCGCTTGACAGTCCTTGTTCATCAGCTTGCTTCTTTGCTTCAAGTATTACCTGCCTATGCCCGCGATGCACGCCATCGAAATAACCAAGGGCCATCGATAAGGGAGGCAGCGCCTGCAGATCTGACACATTTAGTGGAAAACTTAATCTTTTTACTTCCAACTTCAAACTCACCTTTTCTATACAGGAACCTTTATTCGAGTTCATTTCTTAGAACCTTCATCGGCTTTAAGAGGCCTTGCTTATTGGGATGCTTTGCATAGATAGCAAGCGCCAGCCCTTCAGCCGTTTCGGCAATAATAGGTCCGTCACAAGTTTTTAAATTCTCTGGAATTTCTAAAAGTGCACCATTTTTCACTTTCTCTGCTACTTTATCATTAATCTGCATTTTCGGCAAATGAGAAAGTGCCGATTCCAATGGTCGTAAAACCTGTGAAATGCTCCCTTCTGCCATTAACCTTTCCACTTCTTCAAGCGTAAGGCAATCAGTAAGTGTGAACGAAGCCGATCGCGTCCTTACCAATTTCGACATATGCGCTGGAAACCCCAAAGCCTCACCAATCATGACAGCTAAGGTTCGAATATAAGTGCCTTTACTGCAGCTAACCTGAAAGCGGAAGCTGATGGTCTCGCCGGCGAATTCAGTCCGTTCATCTAGAAGGTTAATCGAATAAATCATGACTTTCCTTGAAGGGCGTTCCACGACAATTCCTTTTCGGGCATATTCATAAAGACGGACCCCATTCACTTTAACGGCGGAATACATTGGCGGTGTTTGCTCAATTTCGCCGGTTAACGACTGTAGTACCTTTAGAATTTCTTCGCGGCTGATGGTCCGGTTAACCATTTCTTTTTCCACCACTTCACCAGAAGCATCTTCCGTTGTCGTGGAAAAACCAATGGTTACTTCCCCTTCATACGCCTTGCCTGCATCTGTAATATACTCGGCTATTTTTGTCGCTTTCCCGATACAGATTGGGAGAACTCCGGTTACATCAGGGTCAAGTGTTCCAGTATGACCGATTTTCTTTGTTTTTAAGATCTTCCGCAATTTGAAAACACAATCATGAGAGGTAAGCCCCGCCGGCTTCAATAATGGTAAAATGCCTTCCAATTTTCACAACCTCTTTCCTGTCATCCCCGAAAAAAATGGATAGACTTTTTCGTCTATCCATTTTCCTCATTTGTGAGGATATGCAAACTATTTGGTATAAGATGAGTTATTCTTCTTCATTTTTTTCCATCGGGCTTCCGTCCGAATGTAAATCATGAAGAAGTGTTTCGATGCGATTCCCATAATCAATGGATTCGTCGAATTCAAAGATAATTTCGGGAGTTTTGCGAAGGCGAATACGATGGCCGATTTCGCTTCGAATAAATCCTTTTGCTTTTGCAAGGCCTTTAAGCGTATTCTCCCTCTGTTCATCATCACCCAATACCGAAATAAACACCTTAGCTTGCTGCAAATCGCCTGTTACCTGAACGTCTGTAACGGTCACAAAACCAATCCGAGGATCTTTTATCTTGCGTCCGATAATGTCACTCAGTTCTTTCTTCATTTGCTCTCCAACACGATTTGGTCTGTGGCTCATTCAATTCACCTCTTCATTTAAAGCCATTCCATTTCGGTGACTGTTCTTTCTATCTCTGGAAACGAGTCAATTAGTTTTAATGCATTCTGCAGCTCATGTTCTGTTGAGACCCGCGCTGCCGTAACAGCCACAATGGCTATTTTAGTCCGCTGCCAGACATCGTGATAGTCAACCTCGGCTGCTGACACATTAAATTTTTGTTTTAAACGAGTAAGAATTCGCTGTAAAACAGCTCGCTTCTCTTTTAAGGAATGTGCATCGTAAATGATGCATTCACAAACGGCGGCGCCGATTATCATTTCCGCTCGATTTCCTCCATTACATACGCTTCAATAATATCTCCCTCTTTAACATCATTAAAGTTTTTAATGGTGATACCGCATTCGTAGCCTTGGGATACTTCCTTGGCATCATCCTTGAAGCGTTTTAAGGCATCAATCTCACCTTCAAAAATAACAACCCCATCGCGAATGACACGGATACCGCTATCACGGGTAATTTTCCCGTCGATTATATATGAACCGGCAATCGTTCCGACCTTTGAAACCTTGAATGTCTGGCGGACCTCAGCCTGACCGATAACTTTCTCAACAAATTCCGGATCAAGCATACCCTTCATGGCCGCTTCCATCTCTTCAATGACTTTATAAATAATGCGGTGCAAACGGACATCTACTTTTTCCGCTTCTGCTGCACGTTTGGCATTCACGTCAGGACGAACATTAAAGCCGATGACAATGGCGTTTGAAGCAGCTGCGAGCGTGATATCAGATTCGTTAATGGCGCCTGTTCCATTATGGATAATTTTGATGTTTACACCTTCGACATCAATTTTTTGCAAGGAAGCAGCTAACGCCTCTGCAGAACCTTGAACGTCTGATTTCAAA
Organism: Neobacillus sp. PVCKKU3; assembly: GCF_058323225.1. NCBI lineage: Bacteria > Bacillati > Bacillota > Bacilli > Caryophanales > Bacillaceae > Neobacillus > Neobacillus sp. PVCKKU3. The sequence goes on along the minus strand of NZ_JBLVQN010000012.1, from coordinate 114,009 downwards.
ATGACATTCAGATCCTTCATTTCTCCCTGCTTTAATTGTTCAAAGAGATTGTCTAGGCTGACGCGGGTTTTTTCACCGCGCTGGGCAACCAATGCGATTTGAGCACGTGATTCTCCAACTTGACGGGCTGTTTTCTCATCGTCAAATACAACGAAGCGGTCGCCAGCCTGAGGTACATCACTTAGTCCGGTAATTTCAACCGGTGTAGATGGACCTGCATCCTTAACCCGGCGTCCTAAATCATTCACCATTGCCCGCACACGTCCGAATGTATTTCCGACGACAATTGGGTCGCCAATTTTTAGCGTTCCATTCTGAACAAGCAAGGTTGCAATGGATCCGCGTCCTTTATCCAATCTAGCCTCAATGACGGTTCCTACTGCATTCCGTTTTGGATTTGCTTTATATTCTTCTACTTCGCTTACTAACAGGATCATTTCAAGAAGACTGTCGATTCCCTCACCTGTTTTAGCGGATAGCGGAACAAATATAGTATCCCCGCCCCAAGCCTCGGCTACTAAACCGTGCTCAGTAAGCTCTTGCATAACCCGGTCGGCATTTGCTGCTGGTTTATCCATTTTATTAACAGCAACAATAATCGGAACTTCGGCTGCCTTAGCATGGTTAATTGCTTCCACTGTCTGCGGCATAACACCGTCATCAGCAGCAACCACCAGGATTGTAATATCTGTAATTTGCGCACCACGGGCCCGCATTGTTGTAAACGCAGCGTGTCCAGGTGTGTCAAGGAATGTAATTTTCTTTCCGTTTTCGATTACCTGGTAGGCACCAATGTGCTGAGTGATTCCGCCTGCCTCTCCCTCGGTAACTTTTGTATTACGGATGGAGTCAAGCAAGGTTGTTTTACCATGGTCAACGTGTCCCATGATTGTCACAACAGCAGGGCGTTCCACTAGGTTTTCCGCTGTATCTTCTGTGAAATAAATTTCCAAATCGGTCGCATCAACTTTAATTTCTTCTTCGACCTCAACACCATATTCACCAGCAATTAATTCAATCGCATCTTTGTCTAAATCCTGATTGATCGTTGCCATGATGCCTAGCAGGAACAGCTTTTTGATTAATTCAGAAGGCTCTCTGTGCAGCTTCTTGGCCAATTCTGCAACCGTTAAAGATTCACTGAAGGTAATTTTAGCTGGAAGCTCCTTCTCTTTCTTCTTTTGTGGCGCTTGGGATTGCTGCGTATGGTTTTGTTGATGATTCCGCTTCTTATTTTGTTGATGATTACGATTTTGTTGTTGATTATTATGGGGACGACTTTTGTTTTTCCCAGCTTGAAATGCTTTATTTTCTTTGGATTGATATTCCTGTTCGTGTTTTTTGCCTTCCTTGGCTTTTGGGGCTGCAGGAGCAACCTTTACTTTGGAAGGCACGACAAGTTTTTCATCATCTTCCTCATAAGCCTTTGGCGTTGTTTTAGGCTGTACCTGAGGCTTTGTCTGAACCTTTTGTTGAGTTTGTCGACCATTGTTATTATTATTGTTATTGCTACGGTTTTGTTCAGCCGTATTTCCAGTCTTTTTCTGCTGCTCTTTATTTTCCTTTTTATTGTAGGCAGCATCAAGCTTTTTAATATCTGATGATTCTAGAGTTGCCATATGATTTGAAACCTCTATGTTCATTTCTTTTAATTTTGTAATGATTTCTTTACTAGATAGGTTATGTTTTTTTGCATATTCATAAACACGCATTTTACTCATTATTTTCACCCCCGCAAGATTTAATCGAGCACTTGTTTAAGTTTTTTGGCAAATCCATCATCCAAAACGGCTGCCACAACGCGGGCCTCTTTGCCAATCGCCTGGCCAAGAAGATAACGATTTTCAACCATTTTAATTGGAACCTCATACGAATTACATTTGTCGGTAATTTTTTTTGTCGTATTTTGTGATGCATCTGCGGATAATAAAACGAGCTTCGCATTTCCACTGCGGATTTGCTTAACGGACAGCTCCTCACCAGATATTACCTTTCGTGCTCGATTGGCCAGTCCAAGCAATGACATCCATTGGTTTTCGTTCATTTAGACGACCCGTTCTCCTTCTCTATCAACTCAAGCAGTTCATCATATAACGATTCGGAAATCGTAACCTCTAAATGGTTTGCCAAAATATTCTTTTTCTTTGCCAAGAGGACGGCATCTTTTTCCTTTGAAAGATATGCACCCCTGCCCGATTTTTTTCCAGTTAAATCGACGGATACATCTCCTTCTTTTGAGCGAACGATGCGAACGAGTTCTTTTTTCGGCTTCATTTCACCAGTGGCCACACATTTCCGCATAGGAACTTTTTTCTTTGTGTTCACCATCATTCACCTCTGATCTAATCTATTTCTTCATCGTTAAAATCGTCAAAATCAGTATCCGCTCTATCATCGAATAGACGAATTGTTTCTTCACGAGGATAAATCCCCATTTCACGAGCCTCAGATTCTGATTTAATATCAATTTTCCAGCCGGTTAATTTAGCCGCTAAACGGGCATTTTGGCCGCGTTTCCCAATTGCTAATGAAAGCTGATAATCCGGCACGACAACCGTTGTCGCTTTCTCATCTTCATTTACTGATACATCCAGCACTTTCGATGGGCTGAGCGCATTAGCTACAAAAACAACCGGGTCATCAGACCATTTTACAATATCGATTTTTTCGCCCTTTAATTCGTTTACAACTGCTTGGACGCGAGCACCCTTCGGACCAACACAGGATCCAACTGGATCTACCTCGGGGTTATCGGAGTGAACTGAAATCTTCGAACGGTCGCCTGCTTCGCGGGCAACGGATTTAATTTCTACCGTCCCATCATAGATTTCCGGCACTTCGATTTCAAATAAACGTTTTAATAATCCCGGATGAGTCCTTGAAACAAATATTTGAGGTCCTTTTGTTGTTTTTTCCACCTTGGTAATAAATACTTTAATTCGATCATGCGGCTTATAACGTTCATTTGGCATCTGCTCATTGATTGGGAGCAGAGCTTCTATTTTACCAAGGCTGACATAAATAAATTTTGAATCGAGTCTTTGGACGATACCAGTCATGATATCTTCTTCACGGTCAATAAATTCAGAATAAATAATTCCTCTTTCCGCTTCTCTGACTCTTTGTGTCACAACCTGTTTAGCAGTTTGGGCAGCAATTCGGCCGAAATCCTTCGGCGTTACTTCCATTTCGACGATGTCCTCAACCTGATAGTTTGGATTGATTCTTATAGCATCTTCTAAGGAAATTTCAAGACGTGGATCAAACACTTCGTCCACTACTTCTTTACGTGCAAAAACACGCATTGAACCAGTTTCCAGGTTTAAATCAATTCTGACGTTTTGCGCTTGATTAAAATTGCGGCGGTAAGCCGAGATAAGTGCTGCTTCAATGGCTTCAATTAAAACATCCCTGGAAATACCTTTTTCTCTTTCCAGGACAATAAGAGCATCTATTAGTTCGCTGCTCATTTGAGTATTTCCCCCTATTCTATTGTATTTTTCTAAGTTTAAGAAAACGTTACAGCAAGCCTTGCATTTGCCACTTTTTCATATGGAATTTCAATCGTTTTTTTACGGGTTTTTATTTTCACTTCGATTGTAACAGTTTGACCATCGAAAGCTAAAAGAGTCCCTTCAAAACCTTTTTCACCATCAAGAGGCTCATAAGTTTTAATAAAAACATTTTTCCCGATTGCTTTTTCAAAATCTTTATCCTTCTTTAAAGGGCGTTCTGCACCTGGCGATGATACTTCAAGAAAATAGTTATGAGGAATTGGATCCACTTCATCAAGTTTTTCACTAAGTCGTTCACTGACAATTCCGCAGTCTTCAATATCAACGCCTGTGTCTTTATCGATATATACGCGAAGGAACCAGCTTTTTCCTTCTTTAACGTATTCAATTTCTACTAATTCTAAGCCAAGCTCTTGAAAAATAGGTGCAGCCAGTTCTTCAACAACCTCGGTGACTTTACTCATGCCCTACCTCCTTTTCCAGCAATATCTTCTATGTAGCTATGCAAGTTTAAAATACTGATGAAAAACCATCCTAAACAACACGAAAGAGTGGGAGAATCCCCACTCTTGTACACGAGAGTATGTCTTAGTATTTCCAATAAAACTATAACATAACCATGAATTAGTTGCAAATATCAAAAGCGGAAGTGCCTTGCGCAGGGGCTTATGCCCCCGAGCCTCTAGGCACAGGAGCTAGAGTCAGAAAAGCGGAAGGTGTTAAAACAGCGAAAGCTGGTTTTGCTCAGGCAATGCACTGAGGCAGCCTTGCTTGTCCAGATACTCAAGGATTGTCTTGGAAACCTTCCCTCTTTGCTGGAGGTCTTCTTTCGATAAAAATTCTCCAGCACCGCGGGCATTAACAATATTTACGGCAGCATTTGTTCCCAGCCCTGGAATGGAGTTGAAAGGCGGAATTAACGTATCCCCTTCAATGATAAAATCAGATGCATCCGATTTGTATAAATCATAATTCTGGAAGGAATAGCCGCGTTCAGTCATTTCAAGCGCAAGCTCCAACACCGTCAGCAGGTTTTTCTCCTTGTTCGATGCTTCCAAACCCTTCGCATTGATTTCGCCAATTTTTGCACGAATGGCCTCAGAGCCGCGCGTCATTGTTTCTAAGTCAAAGTCCTCTGCCCGGACAGTGAAATAAGCAGCATAATAAAGAAGGGGAAGATGAACTTTAAAATAGGCTATCCTCACAGCCATCAAGACATATGCAGCAGCGTGGGCTTTCGGGAACATGTACTTAATTTTTTTACAGGAGTCAATGTACCATTCCGGTACCTCGTTCCTTCTCATTTCCGCTTCCATTTCTTCCGATAATCCTTTTCCTTTACGGACGGATTCCATTATTTTGAAAGCGAAGGATGGCTCAAGTCCCTGATAAATTAGGTAAACCATGATATCGTCCCGGCAGCCGATTACTTCACTTAGGGTGCAAGTCTTATTCTGAATCAATTCCTGTGCATTTCCCAGCCAAACATCCGTACCATGTGATAAACCAGAAATCTGAACAAGTTCTGAGAAGGTTGTTGGCTTTGTATCTTCAAGCATTTGTCGAACAAACCGGGTACCAAATTCGGGAATGCCTAACGTTCCCGTTTTACACATGATTTGTTCTTCTGTTACCCCAAGGGATTCCGTACCGCTGAATATTTTCATTACTTCAGGGTCATCGGTCGGAATCGTTTTTGGATCGATACCGCTCAAATCCTGCAGCATCCTGATCACTGTCGGGTCATCGTGTCCGAGAATATCAAGCTTTAAAACGTTATCGTGAATCGAATGGAAATCAAAATGGGTCGTTTTCCATTCCGAATTTCGATCATCAGCTGGAAATTGGATTGGCGTAAAATCGTAAACGTCCATATAATCAGGAATAACGATGATACCGCCGGGATGCTGACCAGTTGTTCTTTTTACACCCGTACAGCCGGAAGCAAGCCGTTCCACTTCGGCCCCGCGCATTTGGAGGTTATTGTCCTGCTGATAGGCCTTAACGTAACCAAAGGCCGTTTTGTCTGCAACGGTACCAATTGTTCCAGCTCTATAAACGTATTCCTCCCCGAAAAGCACCTTCGTATAGTTATGGGCCCGGGGCTGATATTCTCCGCTGAAATTCAAATCAATATCGGGAACCTTATCTCCTTTAAAGCCAAGGAAGGTTTCAAACGGGATGTCATGGCCATCTTTTCGATATTTTGTGCCGCAATGCGGGCAATCTTTATCAGGCAAATCGAAGCCTGAACCAACCGAACCATCATTAAAAAACTCCGAATGCTTGCAGGATGGACAAATATAATGCGGAGGCAAGGGGTTAACCTCAGTTATTTCCGTCATTGTCGCGACCAATGAGGAACCGACCGATCCACGCGATCCGACCAGGTACCCATCATCCAAAGATTTTTTAACAAGCTTATGGGAAATCAAATAAATAACGGCAAATCCATGCCCAATGATACTTTTTAATTCTTTTTCCAAACGGGCCTCAACAATTTCCGGAAGCTCGTCGCCATAAATTTTCCGGGCCATGGCATAACTCATTTCCCGCATTTCTTCATCGGCACCTTCAATTCTAGGTGTGTACAAATCATCCTTTATTGGCTTTATGACGTCAATCATATCCGCAATTTTATTTGTATTTGTGACGACGATTTCCTTTGCCTTTTCTTTTCCTAAGAATGAAAAGGCATCAAGCATTTCATTTGTCGTTCTAAAGTGAACATCTGGAAGCTCATGGCGGTTCAGTGGGTTAGCACCGCCCTGTGAGCTGATTAATATTTTTCTGTATATCTTATCGTTTTCGTTCAAGTAGTGAACATTACCTGTAGCTACAACCGGTATTCCGAGCTTGTCACCAAGTGCAACGATGTTGCTGATAATTTCCTCAAGCGCCCGTTCATCACGAACCAGTTCCATTTCAAGGAGCGGAGCATATACCGGTTTCGGCATAACCTCGATATAATCATAAAAGCCTACTACGGCCTCCACTTCGTCAGGAGACTTTTGCATCATCCCCTCAAAAACTTCTCCTTTATCACAGGCGGAACCAACAAGTATTCCTTCGCGATATTTTTGCAGCACCGACCGTGGTATACGCGGTACACGATAAAAATATTCAATATGTGCAATAGAAACGAGCTTAAATAAATTTTTCAACCCATGCTCAGTCTGCGCCAAAAGCGTACAGTGATAAGGACGGGCTCTTTGATAGGCATTTCCTTTTCCCATGTGATCATTAAATTCATCATGGTAAATAATCTCTTTTTCCTGAGCATCCTTCAACATTTTCAATAATAAGTATCCGGTTGCTTCTGCATCATAAATCGCCCTATGGTGCTGGGTCAGTTCGATATCAAATTTTTTCGCCAAGGTATTTAATCGATGGTTTTTTAATTCTGGATACAAGAAACGGCCCAATTCCAGCGTATCGATGACAGGGTTTTTGGCTTTTCCAATACCAATTTTTTTATAACCGACATTCAAGAATCCCATATCAAAGGAAGCATTGTGGGCAACTAAGACAGCATCCCCAGTCCAGTCATAGAATTTCTGTAAAACTTCAGCGACCTCTGGAGCATTTTGCACCATGTCATCGGTGATGCCTGTCAGGTTGATGGTTGTCGCTGATAAGCGATGATGCGGATTAGCGAATGATTCAAACCGATCGATGATTTCGCCGTTCCTAATCTTTACAGCAGCAAGCTCGATTATCGTATCGTATACGGCTGAAAGGCCCGTTGTTTCAACGTCAAACACGACATAAGTATCTTCAGCAAGAAGCCTGTGGGCATCATTAAAGGTAATCGGTACACCATCATCGACCAGATTCACTTCTACACCATAAAGAATCTTTATATCATTCTTTTTCCCGGCACTGTAGGCTTCCGGGAAGGATTGGGCTCCGGCGTGGTCGGTAACAGCTATGGCTTTATGGCCCCATTTTTTTGCTTGGGCTATTAAAGTGGCGACAGGAGTGACGGCATCCATCTGGCTCATCGGGGTATGCAAATGTAGTTCGACCCTTTTTTCGTCATCTGGAGCAGTATCTTTCCTGCCAGCAGGCTTAATCTCGTTAATATCATTACCAATCATGACAAGGTCACGAACGAAAGTATCATTTTGAATGCTGCCGCGAACCTTTACCCACATTCCCTTTTTAACAAGTTGGAAGGCATTTGCGTCCTCTTTGTCGCGGGAGAACATTTTAACCATTATGGAACTGGTGTAGTCGGTAATTTTAAAGGTTAACAAGGAGCGGCCGCTGCGCAGCTCGCGAATATCCGCATCAAATATATAACCTTCGACGACAACTCGTCTTTCTTCATCGACAATATCAATTAAGCTGCGGAGCTCGTTGTTATCCTTAATTGTCAAACCGATTGAAAGCGGACCTTGCGGCACATCACCGCCTCCCTGCTCCTTCTCGGCATCTTGTTTCTGCATTTCGACCATTGCCATTAAGGCACGTTCTTGGTCTTCCTTTTGTTTAGCAATTAAAAATTGTTGATATTCCTCGTTATGTTCTTCACTTTTTATATCAATCTCAAAGGAAAACAGCGGGAACCCGAAGGATTGATAAATTTCACCGATTAATGGCCCATATTTACGTTTTAGGGTTAATCCCTCTGCCTCGTTTCTAACCGAAACGGTAAGCTTATTGCCGCTTACCACAGGCAACTGTTCATGTAAAAGTTTAATGAGCGGCGGGGAGATTCCATCAATTTGCTGGATGCAATAGCTCCAGTATTCGCTGATTAATTCTGAGGCGTTATCTTGATTAGTAACTTTTATATCATATGATACTGCTGCAATGTTTGAAAAAGTTCGCTCGATTTGGGCAGTAAACCGCGTGAATACATTGAATGGCAGGACTTTCTCTAATAAAAATTGAAAGTGCCATTTTCTCGCTTTCTTTTCTACCAGTAGCCTTTCGATTTGCGCATTTTGGAAATGCATAACGACTGCATCTTCAGTTAGTTGCAGCTGCTGGAGTAAGAGTTGGAATCGCTCTTTTTTGCCTAAGGCATTTTCGCTCATCCTCTCATCTCTCCCCTCTTTAAAAATCTCTTTTTCTAGTCTATTTCAGAAAGTAATTATACCATATCATCGGAAAAGATTCGGGTTAATTCGACAGAAACCTTTATCCATTTTTAGCAAAAAAATAAGGGGCCAAAAACCGGCCCCTGCTTAATTATTTTAAGAAAAATCGTTGGATATCGTTCCAGGTCACAACGAGCATCAGCAGCATTAGCAGCGCAAACCCGATAAAGTGGACCATACCTTCTTTTTGACGGTCAATCGGCTTGCCGCGCACGGCCTCTACTGCGAAGAACATCAGCCTTCCCCCGTCTAATGCCGGGATTGGAAGTAAGTTCATAATCCCAAGGTTGATGCTTAAAATTCCAGCCCACTTCATGAGGTAGAAGATCCCCGATTTGGCCACTTCATCCGTGGAAACATAAATTCCAACCGGGCCTGATAAGGCATCAATGGAAAATTGTCCGGTTACTAATTTACCGAGCATTACAAAAATCTGCGTTGTCCAGAAATAGGTTTCTTTGGCGCCTGCTGTAACGGCTTGGACTGGCGACTTTTCAACTGGGCTGTAAACACCGATAATCCCCATTTTTTTGCCTTCCACCGTTTTCTCATTAGGCGTAACCGAAATATCCATTTCTTTTCCATTACGTACAACTAAAAAATCAAGCTTTTCGTTTGGATTCTTGCGGATAATTTCAACAACATCAGACCAGCTGCTAATTTCAGAACCATCGATACTTTGGACAATATCCCCTTTTTGTAGTCCTGCTGCTTTCGCGGCACCATCCGGGGTAATCTCACCCAGTTTCGGATCGTTTGTCGGTACTCCCTGCAATAAAGCAATGATAATAAATACCACAAATGCCAATACAAAATTCATCATCGGGCCCGCAAAAATGGCCATAAATCTTTGTCCTAACGTTTTTGAAGCAAATTGCCGATCCAATGGTGCTATTTGTGATGCTACGCCATTTTCGACAATGACTGCCTTTGGATGAATCGTAAAGGTTTGCAAATTTTCATCGTCATCCTCAGGGAACCCTTTAATGATTAGGTCCTTTTCAATATCTGCATATTCAACCTCAACAATACGACAATTTGGGTACTTTTCTTTATTATTCAAGATAAGCTTGGTTGCTTGGCCGTTCTTATCAAATAATAGTCCAATTCGGTAGCCAGGCTTTATTTCAACCATTTCCGGATCTTCGCCAGCCATCCGGACAAATCCGCCGATTGGCAATAGACGAATAGTGTATGTGGTTTCTCCTTTTTTATGGGAAAAGACCTTCGGACCCATCCCAATCGCAAATTCGCGGCAAAGGATGCCTGCCCGTTTTGCAAAAATAAAATGTCCTAATTCATGAAAAAAAACGAGTGCGCCAAATATCACAATAAAGGCAATGACTGTACTCAATAATAAAACCACCTTTTTATTTGGTTTAGAAAGTACCTTTAGACCTCAATATCTGTCTGTCGCCCTTGGTCAAGGCGCTTATTAACTTTATAGCAGTGAATTTACAAACTGCCGCGTTTCCTTGTCAACCTCTTGGATTACACTTAAGCTCGGATGCCGAATCGTTTGATGAGCACTTAACGCCTGCTCAATCAAATCTTCTATTTGCAGGAAGCGAATCTTTCCTTCTAAGAATGCTGCGACTGCCGCTTCATTTGCCGCATTCAAAACAGTTGGCATCGTCCCACCTATTTTCCCAGCCTCATAGGCAAACTTCAAACAGCGGAACCTTTCCATATCCATTTCCTGAAAATGGAGTGTCCCAATTTTCGCCAAATTTAAGCGGTTCCCTGTGGTAAGAGGCAATCGGTCCGGATAGGACAGTGCAAATTGAATCGGTACCCGCATATCCGGTGTTCCCAGCTGGGCAATCACACTTGTATCATGGAATTCAACCATAGAATGAATAATACTTTCCTTGTGAAGCAGTACATCAATTTTTTCATAGCCAAGTGAAAACAGCCAATGTGCTTCAATAACTTCGAGGCCCTTATTCATCATCGTTGCCGAATCAATCGTGATTTTCGCACCCATCGACCAGTTCGGATGATTTAATGCTTCCTCAACTGTCACTTCCTCCAGTTCACTACGGGTGCGGTCACGGAAACTGCCGCCGGAGGCAGTTAGAATTAAGCGTTCAATGTTTTTCTCCTTCTCTCCTTGCAGGGCTTGAAAAATGGCCGAATGCTCGCTGTCTACTGGGAGAAGTGCCACATTATTTTTCTTCGCTGCTTCGATCACTAAATGTCCGGCCGTCACCAGCGTTTCTTTATTGGCGATTGCGATTGTTTTCCCGCATTCAATCGCCTGCAGCGTGGGGTTTAGCCCTACGCTGCCGAGAACGGCATTGACAAGAATATCCGACTTGTCATAAACCGCTGCTTCAATCAGCCCTTCCTCGCCAAACGTAAACTTAAGCTTAGGGAATTCTGCTTTTAATGTATTATAATCAACCATCGTTTGTACAGAAACAAGCTCAGGCTGAAATTCCGCAATTATTTTTCGCGTTAAATCGATGTTTTTGCCAACGGAAATGGCAGCTAATTTAAACTCTTCAGGGTGCTCCCGGAAAATATCCAGGGTTTGGGTACCGATGGACCCGGTCGCACCCAGTAAACTAATTGTCTTCAAACAAGTCAACTCCTAAAAAGAAAAGCCTCTTACCAAAGGTGGAAAAAATGCAATAATGGCAAAACAAATAATAAACTGTCAAACCGGTCTAGAATGCCTCCATGTCCCGGTAAAATGGTTCCTGAATCTTTTACATTAAAATGGCGTTTATAGGCAGATTGGACAAGATCTCCGATTTGTCCAAAAACGGATAGAACGATAGTCATGCCTACTATTGTAACAATTCCGGCATTCATATCGCCAAAAATAGCAAACATAATTGCCACTACAGCGGCACAAACAATACCGCCAATTGAGCCTTCAACCGTTTTGTTAGGACTGATTTCCGGCCATAATTTCTTCTTGCCCATCGCCTTGCCAATAAAGTAAGCCCCTGAGTCCGTTGCCCAAATGATGAATAAGGAATAAAAAACATACACAAGACCAGCTTCTCGCGTCTCCATGAGAAAATAAAAACCAATACCTGTATAAATTGCCGAAAGTACTGTAAAAGCGGCATCCTCAAAAGTAAAACGATTTTTTGTAATGACCGTATAGGTCAATAACAATAGAATAAATGCAATGCCTAGCTCCGTTTTTGAATAGTAAAAGTCCGCCATTATTTCATTATATTGTGCAGGGAATAAAATAACCCAAAGGAAAAGCAGAGAAAGGAACCCGTATGGAGAAAAAAGGCTCAAGCCCTTCATCCTTAATAGTTCATATAGCCCAATGGTTGCTAGCAAATAAGTCAATAATACGAACGGAAGCCCGCCGTAAAATACGATTGGCAAAAAAAGTGCCGCTGCTACGACTCCTGTAATAATTCTTTGTTTCATTTACTGTTTCAACACCTTTTTTGACTGCAAATTTATATTCCTCCAAATCGACGCTGGCGCTTTTGAAACACTTCGATTGCCTCTAACAAATGATCCTCACTGAAATCTGGCCACAACACATCAGTAAACCAAAACTCCGAATAGGCTAACTGCCATAACATAAAATTGCTTAAGCGAATTTCGCCGCTTGTCCGGATTAATAGGTCAGGATCTTTGAAATTGGAAGTCATTAGATAGGAGGAAAATGCCTCCTCATTTAAATCGGTTTCCTTCAGTATGCCACTATTATAATCATTTAAGACTTGCTTGACCGCATCAAGAATCTCAGCCCTGCTTCCATAATTCAAAGCAAAGTTTAACACAAGTCCTGTATTATTCTTTGTTTGTTCCATCGCCTTTTCAATGGCATTTAAAGTATGTTTTGGCAGTTGATGCTTATAGCCCATCATTTTCACTTGAACATTATTGGCCACCAATTCTGGAAGGAAGGTTCCTAGGAATTCCTCTGGAAGCTTCATAATATAATCCACTTCATTTTTTGGCCTTTTCCAATTCTCTGTGGAAAAAGCATACAAAGTCAGCACTTTTAGCCCAAGGTCATTGGCAAGCATAGTTGTTTTTCGGACAACCTTCATCCCTTCATGATGACCGGCAATGCGCGGCAGTGCCCGTTTTTTAGCCCATCGGCCATTTCCATCCATAATAATGGCCACATGTTCGGGTACCGGCAATTTTTTAATTTCTTCAATTTTATCTCGGAGTGTGGAAGAGTTATTTTGGTTCTTCCAGATTTTTATTTTATTTAACATGGCAAGCGCTCCTCCATTATTAGCTTTCCTCCGATAATAAACTTCATCGAACTTGTTATAGTATGTAGTAGATTTAAATCCAGCATGCCTATATCATACCAAAAAAGAAAAAAGATATCTCATTTCATACTATGTAAAATAGAAAGAATTAAGAATAATGTCAAACAATCCTAACTTATGTATTTTAAAATTTTTCTATTAATAGTGAAAAAACCCCCTAAAAAGAGGGTCATTCTTTACTATTTACGTTACACTTCCATAATTTCTTTTTCTTTATCTTTTGTGATTTGATCAATTTTATGGATGTGGTCATCGGTAAGTTTTTGAATATCATCAGAGTATCCGCGCAGGGCGTCTTCTGTAATTTCACCATTTTTTTCAAGCTTTTTCAACTCATCGTTGGCATCGCGGCGAACATTTCGGATCGCGATTTTCGCTTCTTCTGATTCCTTCTTCACCACTTTTACCAATTCTTTACGGCGCTCCTCTGTTAATTGAGGAATTGCAAGCCGAATGATAGAACCATCATTGGAAGGATTTAAGCCTAAATCAGATTTCAGAATCGCTTTTTCAATATCGCCAAGGATCGTTTTATCATATGGCTGGATGACCAATAACCGGGCTTCCGGAGTCGATATTCCCGCCAACTGATTAACAGGCGTTGGCGCCCCATAATAATCGACCGTAATTCGATCTAAAAGTGAAGCACTCGCTCTGCCGGCACGAATACTGGCAAGCTCGCGAGTATAAGCTTGAATTCCTTTTGTCATTCTTTCTTTTGCGGAATTGATGACTTCTTTTGCCATTAGTTTTTCCCCCTAACAATCGTTCCGATTTTTTCACCCATAACAGCCCGTTTGATATTGCCCTGCTCCATGATAGAAAAGACAATAAGTGGAATATCATTATCCATACATAGGGATGATGCAGTTGAATCCATAACTGCCAAGCCTTCCTTTAAAACATCAAGGAATGAAAGATCATCATATTTTACAGCGCCTGAATCAACACGTGGGTCAGCAGAATAAACACCATCGACATTATTCTTCGCCATCAGGATAACTTCCGCATCAATTTCAGCTGCTCTTAAGGCCGCTGTTGTATCTGTCGAGAAATACGGATTTCCTGTTCCTGCTGCAAAAATGACTACCCGCTTCTTCTCCAAGTGTCTGATCGCACGGCGTCTTATGTAAGGTTCTGCAACTTGACGCATTTCAATTGAGGTTTGTACCCGTGATTCAATCCCTAAGTGCTCTAAACTGTCTTGTAACGCAAGAGAGTTCATTACCGTTGCCAACATCCCCATATAATCAGCAGTTGCCCGGTCCATCCCCATTTCACTGCCAATCTTCCCGCGCCAAATATTGCCGCCGCCGACAACAACGGCCACTTCTACACCGAGCTCGGCAATTTCTTTTACTTGAGTGGCAATTGATTTGATGATAGATGGTTTAATTCCAAAGCCCGAATCACCAGCAAGAGCCTCTCCGCTTAATTTTAACACAACGCGTTTGTACTTAGGACCGTTCATATAAACCTCCATAAAAAATTCTAACTTTTTTTCATCTTAAAAAATAGGGAACACAGCGTGTCCCCTATTCAAACATCAATTACAAATACTTCAAACCTGTTAGCCCAAGAATAATTGACTATTTTTTATTCACTTGGTTCATTACTTCTTCAGCAAAGTTATCTTCACGCTTTTCGATACCTTCGCCTACTTCGTAGCGAATGAATTCACGGATTGTAGCGCCTTTAGATTCAACAAATTGGCGAACCTTTTGATCAGGATTTTTAACGAATGCCTGGTCAAGAACACAAACATCTTCAAAGTATTTGCCAAGGCGGCCTTCAACCATTTTAGTCACGATATTTTCAGGCTTGCCTTCGTTAAGTGCCTGCTGAGTTAATACTTGACGCTCATGTTCTACTTCCTCTTGAGAAACTTGATCGCGGGAAACATATTTTGGATTTAACGCAGCGATGTGCATAGAAACATCTTTTGCAGCATCGGCATCTGTAGAACCTTCAAGAACAGTTAATACAGAAATGCGTCCGCCCATATGAAGGTAAGCGCCAAATGCATCACTGTCTGTCTTAGAAACTACTGTAAAGCGGCGAAGAGATAGTTTTTCACCAATTTTTGCGATTGCCGCATTGATATGAGCATCAACTGTTGCACCGTTTTCCATTGTTTGTGTTAATGCTTCTTCCACAGTAGCAGGCTTGTTCTTAAGTAAATGTTCCGCAAGCTCCTTTACAAGTGTTTGGAAGCCTTCGTTTTTCGCAACGAAGTCAGTTTCGGAGTTTACTTCTAGGATAACAGCATCATTGCCATTTGTTGAAATGGAAGTTAAGCCTTCTGCCGCGATACGGTCTGCTTTCTTAGCAGCTTTTGCGATACCTTTTTCGCGTAGGTAGTCAATTGCTTTGTCCATGTCACCGTCTGATTCTGTCAACGCCTTTTTGCAATCAAGCATACCTGCGCCAGTTTTTTCACGTAATTCCTTAACCATTTGAGCAGTAATTGCCATAATTTAATATCCTCCTTCAATTAACTATGTATTCATATCTTTACCAATGAGACCCGGGTTAAACTTTCAATCTTTAAAAAAAGGTGATAAAGGGTCTCCCTCTTATCACCTTTTTTAGATAAGGCTATAAATTTACGCTTCTACAGCTACTTCTTCGCCTTGTTTAGCTTCTAGGATAGCATCCGCCATTTTACCAGTTAAAAGTTTAACAGCGCGGATTGCGTCATCGTTAGCAGGGATAACAACATCGATTTCATCCGGATCGCAGTTTGTATCAACGATACCTACGATAGGAATGTTTAATTTCTTAGCTTCTGCTACTGCAATGCGCTCTTTACGAGGGTCGATGATGAACAATGCATCTGGAAGCTGTTTCATATCTTTGATTCCGCCTAAGAATTTCTCAAGACGTTCTTGTTCTTTCTTAAGTTGAACAACTTCTTTCTTAGGTAATACTTCAAAAGTACCGTCTTCTGACATTCTTTCAATATCTTTTAAGCGGCCGATACGCTTTTGAATTGTTTCAAAGTTTGTTAATGTACCACCTAACCAGCGTTGGTTAACATAGTACATACCAGAACGAGCTGCTTCTTCTTTAACAGAATCTTGAGCTTGTTTCTTTGTACCAACGAAAAGGACTGTACCGCCTTCTGCAGCAAGTTCCTTAACCCAGTTATAAGCTTCTTCTACCTTCTTAACTGTCTTTTGAAGGTCGATGATGTAGATGCCGTTACGCTCTGTGAAGATATATTTCTTCATCTTTGGGTTCCAACGGCGAGTTTGGTGTCCGAAATGTACACCAGCTTCAAGCAATTGCTTCATAGAAATTACTGACATGTTTTTTTCCTCCTAATGGTTTGTTTTCCTCCGCTCATCTCATCTTTAAGCAGGACTTAAAGTTAAGCACCCTCTGCCTAAATCAACAAGCGTGTGTAATAACACCATGAAATAATATAGCACATGGCCATTAAACAATCAAGGTTTAGATTAAAAAAAATTCCCGGCTCCTGCCGGGAATCCTTTAAAACATTAATGTGATTTTAATTTTTCAAGTTCGACCAAGAACTTGTCATTAAGAACTTTAATGTAAGTTCCTTTCATTCCAAGGGAGCGAGACTCGATAACTCCAGCGCTTTCGAGCTTTCTTAAAGCGTTGACAATAACGGAGCGGGTAATTCCTACACGGTCTGCAATTTTTGAAGCGACTAATAACCCTTCATTACCGTTTAGCTCTTCAAAAATATGTTCAATGGCTTCTAGCTCACTGTAAGATAAGGAGCTGATGGCCATTTGCACAACAGCTTTGCTTCGTGCTTCCTCTTCAATTTCTTCAGATTTTTCACGAAGGATTTCCATTCCGACAACAGTTGCACCATATTCAGCTAAGATTAAATCGTCATCATTGAACTTATCATGCAATCTTGCCAGGATCAAAGTACCCAGACGTTCACCGCCACCAATAATCGGAACAATTGTTGTTAAACCTTCCTGGAATAAATCTTTATTTTCAACAGGGAAAGCTGTATATTGACTATCCACATCTAAATTCGGGGATGTTTCGGTAATTGAGAACAAATTGTTTGTGTATTCTTCCGGAAATTGACGATCCTCGAACATTTTTTTCATACGTTCGTTTTCGATTTGCTGATAAATCGTAATGCCAAGTAGTTTCCCACGGCGGCTGACGATGTAAACATTTGCTTCAATGGTTTCACTTAATGTTTGTGCCATTTCTTTAAAGTTTACCGGTTTCCCTGCTGCCTTTTGCAGCAAAATATTAATCCTTCTAGTTTTTGTTAGTAAATCCATCTGTTTCTTCCTCCTAAATAACTACAACCATTATTAAATTTTTATTGGTAATACGATTTTTGCAACGTATTAGGTAACAAGATAAGAACTTAAAGAATAAATTGACTCAAATCTTTGTTTTTCGATATAGCGCCTAGCTTCTCGTCAACATATTGAGGTGTTATGGTGATTTTATCCATCGTAATATCTGGTGCTTCGAAGGATAGATCCTCTAATAGTTTTTCGAGGATCGTGTGAAGCCGTCTGGCACCGATATTGTCGGTATTCTGATTCACTTCAAATGCTACTTCAGCTATTCTACGAATAGCATCGTCAGAAAATTCAATTTGTATACCTTCTGTTTCCAATAATGCTTGATATTGCTTTATTAAAGCATTGTCCGGTTCGATTAAAATCCTAAAGAAGTCATCGACTGTAAGCTTTGTTAATTCCACCCGGATTGGAAAACGCCCTTGCAATTCCGGAATCAAATCGGAAGGCTTCGCCATATGAAAGGCACCCGCAGCAATGAATAAGACATGGTCGGTTTTAATCGGCCCAAATTTTGTTACCACTGTGGAACCTTCAACCACTGGCAGAATGTCCCTTTGCACACCTTCTCTGGAAACATCTGCCGATGAGCCGCCATTATTTTTGCTGGCAATTTTATCAATTTCATCAATAAAAATGATTCCGTTTTGCTCGGCGCGATAAATGGCCTCGGATGTTACTTCATCCATATCAATAAGCTTCGCAGCTTCTTCACTCGTTAATACTTTTCTTGCTTCTCGAACAGTAAGTTTTCTTTTTTTGCGCTTTTTCGGCATGAAGCTGCTTAGGGCATCCTGCATATTCATCCCCATTTGTTCAATACCTGAGCCTTGGAGCATGTCAAACATGGAAGGCGCCTGCTCTTCCACTTCAACCGTGACAATTTCATCCTCCATTTGTCCAAGTGCCAATCTTTCTTTGACAATCTTTCTTTTTTCCTGGATAGAATAATCCTCCTGGTGTGTTTCCTGCTCGTTTGCATTGTTCCCGCCGCCAAATAACATTTCGAGCGGGTTTTTATAGTTAGATGATTTTTTCGCTGATGGAACCAAAAGTTCAACAAGTCTGCTGTTGGCATTTTCTTCGGCCCGTTC
Source organism: Neobacillus sp. PVCKKU3 (assembly GCF_058323225.1). Lineage (NCBI taxonomy): Bacteria > Bacillati > Bacillota > Bacilli > Caryophanales > Bacillaceae > Neobacillus > Neobacillus sp. PVCKKU3. Next base: position 95,708 of record NZ_JBLVQN010000012.1, on the reverse strand, counting down.
TTTCACGCTTAGCATCCGTTCTTCCTTTACCAGACGGACAGATGTTTCTGCCAGATCACGAACCATGGATTCTACATCACGACCAACGTAGCCGACTTCGGTAAACTTCGTTGCTTCCACCTTAACAAATGGTGCACCGACAAGCTTCGCAATTCTCCGGGCAATTTCCGTTTTCCCAACACCAGTCGGGCCAATCATTAAGATATTTTTAGGGATAATTTCATCTCGAAGCTTATCATCCAGAAGGCCCCTTCTGTATCGGTTTCTTAGGGCTACCGCAACGGCTTTCTTGGCATCCTTTTGGCCAATAATATACTGATCCAGCTTTTCAACAATTTGCCGGGGGGTTAAATTGGTTGTTCTGACCATTATTTTTAGCTCCTTCCCGCTATAGCTCTTCCACGATAATATTATGGTTTGTATAGACGCAGATTTCAGCAGCGATTTCTAACGATGCTTTCGCAATTTCCCTAGCCGATAAATGATCTCCGGCATATTTCTTTAATGAGCGGCCTGCTGATAATGCATAGTTCCCGCCTGATCCAATTGCAAGAATTCCATCATCGGGCTCAATAACTTCACCTGTGCCGGACACAAGCAGCAAACTTTCACGATTCATCACAATCAGCATGGCTTCCAGTTTTCTCAGGACTTTATCACTTCGCCACTCTTTTGCAAGCTCAACTGCTGCTCTTTGAAGATTCCCATTAAATTCCTCTAACTTACCTTCAAACAATTCAAAAAGAGTAAAAGCATCTGCCACAGAACCAGCAAAGCCTGCCAATACCTTCCCATTAAATATCTTTCTAACCTTACGAGCTGTATGTTTCATCACAACAGCGTTGCCCATGGTAACTTGGCCATCACCGGACATTGAGCACTCGCCATTATGGTGGATGGCAAATATCGTGGTGGCATGAAATTGTTCCATTAAGATATCCTCCTTCATTTTTGGAGTTTTTTCTTTTAGTTCAAAGTAAAATATGTAAAAAAATCCTTCTACAAGATAATTATGAAAACTGTATTCATTTATACCCCGGGATGTTTTTTTCTATACATTTTTCTTCACCTTTTGCTCAGCCATGAACATAACAAAATCACTATAAAAAAGTTGAATAAGCCCCTTAGTATTTTGCGCAATTCCTGTCCAGTTGTAAATAACGAATCAAAAATGTTAACAAAACATTCACAATTATCAACATTTTCTATCGCAAGGGCTTCTAAATCGTATCACAATTCAATAGCCCTTGCAATAAATTTTACAAAACTTTCACAAAGTTCTGAATTGTTTCTAAAGCTCTATTAGCATGCTGCAAATTCCGTTCTTGCTTTCCTCTTATTTTCACAGGCAGTTCAGGAAACAATCCGAAATTGGCGTTCATCGGCTGAAAACTTTTCGGGTTTGCAGAAGTAATATACCGCGCCATACTGCCGATTGCCGTTTCCGCTGGGAATTCTACAGTTTCCATTCCCGTCGCGAGTCTTGCCGCATTAATTCCTGCAATTAAACCGCTCGCAGCAGATTCCACGTACCCTTCAACACCCGTCATTTGTCCAGCGAAAAATAAATTTTCCCGGTTTCTAAATTGATAAGTTGCTTTTAGCACCTTTGGTGAGTTGATAAAGGTATTGCGATGCATAACTCCATAGCGAATAATTTCGGCATTTTCAAGACCCGGTATTAATTGTAGCACTTCCTTCTGCGGGCCCCACTTTAAATGGGTTTGAAAACCAACAATATTATACAGCGTACCTGCTGCATCGTCCTGCCTTAGCTGAACAACCGCGAAGGGTCTTTTACCTGTCTTTGGGTCCTCTAGCCCGACTGGCTTTAATGGACCGAACAGCATCGTTTTCTTCCCTCTTGCTGCCATTACTTCAATCGGCATGCAGCCTTCGAAAAAGATTTCCTTTTCAAATTCCTTTAAAGGGACGGTTTCAGCTGAGACCAAAGCTTCATAAAAACGATCAAATTCCTCTTCCGTCATCGGACAATTTAAATATGCCGCTTCCCCTTTATCATAACGGGACTTTAAATAAACTTTATCCATGTCAATGCTGTCTTTTTCGATAATCGGCGCCGCTGCATCATAAAAATATAGATAGTCTTCATTCGTTAAACTTTTCAGTTTGGCCGATAATTCCGGACTTGTTAGTGGGCCGGTTGCGATGACCGTTAGTCCTTCCGGAATATCTATGACCTCTTCATGGATGACTGTCACATTTTCATGGTTTTTCACCATTTCGGTAACTTTTGCCGCGAATTCATGACGGTCAACAGCCAATGCCCCTCCGGCAGGAACACTGCAGGCATCAGCAGCAGCGATAATAACGGAATCAAGCATTCTCATTTCTTCTTTTAAAACACCGACTGCATTTGTTAGAGTATTAGCCCTAAGCGAGTTACTGCAGACCAGTTCGGCAAATTTATCTGTATGATGGGCTGGAGTTTGTTTGACTGGTCTCATTTCGTAAAGACGGACCTTGACACCGCGCTTGGCGAGCTGCCACGCTGCTTCGCTGCCTGCCAAACCGGCACCGACAACGTTTACTGTTATATCCATGTTAATCCTCCTGAAACATTCAAATATTAATTAAGTCCTTACTTTTTACCATTCCCTCGAATTCAGTCCATCTTGCATTTTACTATACGATTGACAAACAAAAAAGTTTTATGTTTAAAAAAATAAAAAAGAGTGGAATATTTCCCACTCCTTAGCTTTGTGGTTCTTCTTTATAGTCACAGGATACACATTGGACTTGGACACCCTTTTTGAGTTTCTTCTCGACAAGGAGTCCCTCACATTTTGGACAGTTTCTAGGAAGCGGCTTATCCCAAGATAGGAAATCGCACTCTGGGAAGCGGCTGCACCCGTAGAACAATCTCTTTTTCTTACTTTTTCTTTCAACGATTGTCCCCTCTTTACAAGTAGGACAGGTAACGCCGATTTCTTTAACAATCGGTTTTGTGTTTCGGCAGTCCGGGAAATTACTGCAAGCCATGAATTTGCCGTAGCGGCCCATTTTAAACACCATCGGGCTGCCGCAACTTTCACAGTCTTCACCGGCAGGTTCGTCTTTGATTTCAACTTCCTGCATTTCTTTTTCTGCTTTTTTCAGGTGAACTTCAAAATCCTTATAGAATTCATCGATAATCTTTACCCACGGTGTTTTTCCTTCTTCAACATTATCCAAATCCTGTTCCATTTTGGCGGTAAACTCGACATTCACAATCTCCGGAAAAAACTCTACCATTAATTCGTGGACAATTTCTCCAAGCTCCGTCGGAACAAAACGTTTATTGTCGAGCGCTACATAGCCCCTTTTTTGAATGGTATCGAGCGTTGGGGCATAGGTTGAAGGCCTGCCGATTCCGAGTTCCTCAAGTGTCTTTACAAGCCTTGCCTCCGTATACCGAGGCGGCGGCTGGGTAAAATGCTGTTTCGGCTCAATATCCTTCTGGAACACTTCATCCCCTTCATTGAGGTCAGGAAGCATTTTGTTGGATTCCTCCACTTGATCATCCGTACCTTCAACATATAGCTTCATAAAGCCAGGGAACTTTATTTTCGATCCAGTAGCGCGAAACACCACATTGCCATTTTGTAAATCAACACTCATTGTATCCATTACAGCTTGGGCCATTTGACTGGCTAAGAACCGTTCCCAAATTAATTTATATAAACGCAGTTGATCTCTTGAAAGGAACTCCTTCAAACTGCTCGGATCTCTGAATGTGCTGGTCGGCCGAATCGCTTCATGAGCATCTTGAGCATTTGTCTGTTTCTTCTCTTTCCTTTGCTCTGTTTTTAGAAATTGCTCCCCATATTCAGTCTTGATATAATTAGCCGCTTCTTCCTGAGCTATTTCAGAAATCCTGGTGGAATCTGTTCTCATATAGGTAATCAAACCGACTGTCCCTTCTTTGCCAAGTTCGATTCCTTCGTACAGCTGCTGGGCCAGCATCATTGTCTTTTTGGCCCGAAAGTTTAATTTTCTGGCTGCTTCTTGCTGCAGGGAGGAGGTTATAAATGGCGGGGCAGGATTTCTGCGCCGCTCCTTTTTTGTTACGGCAATGACCGTGAACTTGTTTCCCTCCATTTGCTGCAGGATCTTTTGCACCTCTTCTTCAGAGCTTACTTCTGTTTTATTCAGTCCTACAAGACTATGAAACGAAGCGCTGAATTGATCTTTCCCCTTTAAAAATTCGCCGTCAATCGTCCAATATTCTTCTGGAATGAAGGCTTTAATTTCATTTTCCCGGTCAATAATCAATCTGACAGAAACCGATTGGACTCTTCCCGCACTTAACCCCTTTTTGACCTTTTTCCATAACAGCGGACTGATATTATAGCCCACCAGGCGGTCAAGAATTCTGCGGGCCTGCTGTGCATCTACCAAGTCTTTATTGATTGGCCGTGGATGTTTAAAGGATTCCTGGATGGCATCCTTAGTGATTTCATTAAATACTACCCGGCAGTCCGAGTTAATATCCACATCAAGGCTATGCGCCAAATGCCAAGCGATTGCTTCTCCTTCGCGATCGGGGTCGGCCGCCAGAAAAATTTTCTTAGCTTTTTTGGCTGCTGTCTTTAATTCCTTTAAAACAGGGCCTTTTCCGCGTATCGTAATATATTTCGGTTCAAAGCCGTTGTTAACATCCACCCCCGTTTGACTGCGCGGCAAATCTCTAACGTGACCCATTGATGCTTTTACTTTATATTTTTTTCCTAAATATCGCTCAATCGTTTTCGCTTTTGCAGGCGATTCAACGATGACAAGAAACTCCGACATGTATGTTCCTCCTTAAGAGGGAAAGTGTGAAAGCGCCCCGAATCTGGCAAAAGCCTGCTTCTAAGATGCTCGATTTTTTTGAGAAGTTTTCTAAATTCTAGTTATGACAACTTTGCTTCAAGAAATACTTTCCAAAACTCCCATATCCCAAATTATTTATATAATACTTTCAATATTATTGTCTCATTCTAGTTTTTGAACTTATGTTGGAAAATGTAATACATATTAGAAATTATTTCAACCTTTTTATCCTAACTTTTCTTCATTTATACAAAAAACCCTGCAAAAATTAAAAATTTATTCAATAAAATACAGTTTTATCTTATTTCCTCTAATATATCCCCGGCTTTTGTGACAAGTTTTGCTCCCTGCTGAATAAGTTCATTTGCCCCGATTGAATAGGGATTAAAAATGCTTCCAGGAAGCGAAAAAACATCTCTGCCCTCATTAACGGCATAGTTGGCCGTTATTAATGAGCCGCTTTTCCTCTTTGCTTCTATAATAAATGTTCCCCGAGACATCCCACTAATGATTCGGTTTCGCGCCGGAAAATGCCATCTCTGCGGCCGTGTATCCGGGGGGTATTCGGACAGTACAAGCTGTGTTTTCATCATTTCCAATGCCAGATTCATATTTTCCTTTGGATAAATATGGTACAGCCCTCCGGCAATCACAGCAATCGTCTTTCCGCCATTTTTAATAGCGTATTCATGGGCGAGTTTATCAATACCTTTTGCTAAACCGCTGACTATTACCACTCCATTATCAATTAATTCCGGGAAAATTAAACGGATGGCATTTTTTCCGTACTGGGTTGCTTGCCTAGAACCAACCACAGCTAATTTCGGATCTTTCTCTAGCAGGGATAAGTCACCTTTTGCGAAGATTGCCCAAGGAGGCTGATAAATTTCTTTTAAATAACGGGGATACAGCGGGTCAAATACGGTAATGACGGAGATATCATTTGTTTTGTATTGGCGAATTTGGTCATAAATGATTTCGGGATAAAAGGGTTCAGTAGCAGGGTATGCAGCAATGGCGGAGGCCGGAGGGGGGAACATGCTCAATTGGGCTGTTGGTTGATAAGATTTTAAAGATTCAAGTCCCGGGTCTCTTTTTAATATTTGATAGATCGTATGCCACGATATATCAGGATAATGAAGCAGGGAGATTAGTTTTTCAGTAAACTCATTCACTGTTAATTTCCTCCATTTTAAATTTTTTAAACAGAAAGAGCCCCTCATAGTATGAGGGACTATCTGTTTATCATGGTGTATTTTAGTGAGTTTTACACTTTTCGTATAAGCCTTGTTCTTTAAGTACTTCAATTAAAGTTTCACCCATTACGGATGGTGTTGCAGCTACTTTCATGCCACATTCGTTCATAACGCGGATTTTTTCATCAGCAGTACCTTTTCCGCCGGAAATAATCGCACCAGCATGGCCCATGCGCTTTCCTGGAGGTGCAGTACGTCCGCCGATGAAGCCGACAACAGGCTTAGTCATGTTTGCTTTAACCCACTGTGCCGCTTCCTCTTCTGCTGTTCCACCGATTTCACCAATCATGATAACAGCATATGTTTCAGGGTCTTCATTGAATGCCTTTAATACATCGATGAAGTTTGTTCCGTTAACAGGGTCTCCGCCAATACCAACTGCAGTTGTCTGGCCGATACCTGCTTGAGTTAATTGATGAACAGCCTCATATGTTAAAGTACCAGAGCGGGAAACAACGCCAACATGTCCTTTAGTGTGAATGTAGCCAGGCATAATGCCGATTTTACATTCATCAGCTGTAATCACGCCAGGGCAGTTTGGACCAACCAAGCGAGTCTTCTTGCCTTCCATGTAACGCTTAACTTTCACCATATCCAATACTGGAATATGCTCTGTAATACAAATAGCAAGATCTAGTTCAGCATCAACCGCTTCGATAATGGAATCTGCAGCAAATGGAGCTGGAACATAAATAACGGAAGCATTTGCGCCTGTTGCTTCGACTGCCTCTTTCACAGTATTGAAAACAGGAACACCTTCCACCTCTTGGCCGCCTTTACCCGGTGAAGTTCCGCCGACGATTTGTGTGCCGTATTCAAGCATCTGCTTTGTATGGAAACGGGCTGTTCCGCCTGTTATTCCTTGAACAATTACTTTTGTGTCTTTATTAATAAAAACGCTCACGTTAATTCCCCTTTCTCTTGATCCTATTTCACTAATGAAACGATTTTTTGTGCGCCGTCTGCCATGGATTCAGCAGCTGTGATATTAAGACCTGACTCAGATAGGATCTTCTTACCTAGGTCAACATTTGTTCCCTCTAAACGAACGACAAGCGGAATAGATAGGCCAACTTGTTTTGCTGCTTCTACTACTCCATCAGCAATGACATCACACTTCATGATACCGCCGAAGATATTAACAAAAATACCTTTTACGTTAGGATCGGAAAGGATAATTTTAAATGCTTCCGTAACCTTCTCAGCTGTTGCACCGCCCCCAACATCAAGGAAGTTTGCCGGATCGCCGCCATAGTGCTTAACGATATCCATTGTAGCCATAGCCAGTCCGGCACCGTTAACCATACAGCCGATATTGCCGTCTAATGCAATATAGCTTAAGTCATACTTAGAAGCTTCGATTTCTTTTGGATCTTCTTCTTCAAGGTCACGATACTCTAAAACCTCATTTTGACGGTACAGTGCATTGGAATCGAAGTTTAATTTTGCATCCAATGCCATTACGTTACCATCGCCAGTTACAACTAACGGGTTGATTTCGGCAATCGAGCAATCCTTTTCAATATAAGCGTTGTAAAGGCTTGTCATAAACTTAACAGCTTTATTGACTAATTCCTTTGGAATATTGATATTAAATGCCAAACGACGAGCTTGGTATGGCATTAATCCAAGAACTGGATCAATTTCCTCTTTGAAAATTTTCTCAGGTGTATTAGCGGCAACTTCTTCAATTTCTGTTCCGCCTTCTTCAGAACCCATTAATACCACGCGGGAAGTAGCACGGTCTAATACTAATCCAATGTAGTATTCTTTTTTAATGTCGCAGCCCTCTTCAATTAGGAGACGCTTAACTTCTTTACCTTCAGGTCCTGTTTGGTGTGTAACCAATGTTTTACCAAGAATTTCGCTGGCATATGTACGAACCTCATCAAGGTTTTTGGCAACCTTAACACCGCCGGCTTTTCCCCGTCCGCCTGCGTGGATTTGCGCTTTTACCACACATACTTGTGTGCCTAATTCTTTCGCAGCTTCAACTGCTTCTTCAACAGTGAAAGCCACTTTTCCATTCGGAACCGCTACCCCATATTTTCTGAGGATTTCTTTCCCCTGATACTCATGGATATTCATTTCCCATCCTCCTAATCAAACTGTTCAAAAAATTTGACTCCGTTTACATTTTATATAATGAAACAAACCTTGTCCACCATTATGCTATAAATAATATTTATATAAAAATCAAGGAAAATAATTAGTAATATAATGCAAAACTATTATTTTCCAAAAATAAAACAGGCTTTATTCAGCCTGTTTTATTATAAATCACTTAAGCTAGATTTATGTACCTAACGAAAACGATAATTGATTTGTCAGAGTATCCTTGATGGGTGAAAAGCTCTTACGATGATAAGGAGTGATTCCATATTGGTCAATCGCAAGCAGGTGTTCCTTCGTTCCATAGCCTGCGTTTTCTTGAAAACCATATTGCGGAAACCGCCCCGAAATTTCTTTCATAAGGGAATCTCTTGCTGTTTTAGCGACAATAGATGCGGCTGCGATTGAAATACTTTTGGCGTCCCCTTTAATGATCGATTCTGTCAGGTAAGGAGTGTCAAGTTTCATGGCATCAATGAGCACTACATCCGGGTTTGTTCCCAGACCTGCTATAGCCGATTTCATTGCTTTTTTAGTGGCCTGATAGATATTGATTTCGTCTATTTCCGCGGCATGAACCATGGCCACACTGAATGCAAGCGCCTCTCTCCTAATGATTTCATCAAATTGAAGCCGTTTTTTTTCGGACAGCTTTTTCGAATCATCAATCCCTGGCAGGAAAAAATCCGTCGGCAAAATGACCGCTGCGGACACAACCGGACCAGCCAGCGGCCCCCTGCCTACTTCGTCCACACCTGCTATATACTGAAAACCTTGACCGCGGTATTTACGCTCAAAGGCCGTCATTTCAAAGAACTTCTCAGCAAGGCCTTTTTCTTGAGCTCTCTGCTTCTTCCATCTCGCCAGGCAGGTTTGCACCCCTTTTCGCTCATCTCCTTCAAGACTGATTAGGAAAGGGTCGTTATCTGCTTTAACGTTATTCAGCTGTTCTTCAATTTCTGCAATCGACAAACGTTTCATTCTAATTCACCTTTTAGGTAGCGTTTAATAAAGCTCCCCCGATAGGAGAGCTTTTCGTTATTCTTCATTTTCAGTTTGAAAATCCTTGGGCCTTTCGAATGATAAAGGACCAAACTTCTCGGAACGGGTTTCTCTGATCACCAATTCCGCCACTTTATCGTAGTCTACCACTCCTCCGCCCATCAGGCAGCCGCGGAGCTTGCCGATGTGGTCGAACTTAAGTACAACATCATCCGGAATGTCGGTAAACTTATAGCGCTCCCTCAAGCGTTCAGGATATTCTCGCTCTAAAAAATCCAGGGCGTAAACGGTCAAGTCCTGCAGATTTAAGAGCGTATCCTTAATGGCTCCAGTAATCGCCAATTTCTTTCCAACCTCTTGATCCTCAAACTTTGGCCATAATATTCCCGGAGTATCTAGTAGCTCCATTTCTTTGCCTACTTTTATCCACTGCTGGGATTTTGTCACACCTGGGGTATTGCCAGTTTTGGCGATATTTTTTTTCGCCAGGCGGTTAATCAGTGTTGATTTACCGGCATTAGGAATGCCGACAATCATGGCCCGGATGGCTCTCGGCTTTACCCCTTTTGCCCGCATGCGATCAAATTTTTCTTTCAAAATTTCCTGGGCAGCATTGGCAATTTCCTTCATTCCTTCTCCTGCCTGGGAATTAATCGCAATTGCCTTCACACCTTTTTTGGCAAAAAAAGCAATCCATTCCTTGGTAATATTCTTATCGGCCATATCCGCTTTATTCAATAACACTAAACGCGGTTTATGTTGAATGATTTCATCAATCATCGGATTTCTTGATGAGTAGGGAATTCTGGCATCTACTAATTCAAAAATGATATCAACTAATTTTAATTTTTCCGTGACCTCTCTGCGAGCCTTGGCCATGTGACCGGGAAACCATTGGATCGTCAAAGCAGTCACCTCCTTTTACTATGCATTCTGCAAAAATATTATTTATTTCACAGAAACTATATGGGCATCGTTTAGCGGCCAGTAGACGATGCTTGTCTTGCCAATGACTTTACTCATTGGAACGGATCCGATATGACGGGAATCTTTGCTGAAGCGGCGGTTATCACCCATTACAAATAATTCCCCTTTTGGAACTGTTATTTGACCGACCGGTGTTTCTTCCAATGTGAAAGAGTCTGTTAAAGGACCGTCCTCCACTTGTTTTTTATATTCATCCAAATATGGCTCTTTATACGCTTTACCATTCACATATAAAGTGTCATTCTTATATTCGATTCTATCTCCAGGAAGACCGATGACCCGTTTTATGTAATCTTTATGCTCAGGTGCATGAAAAACAATAATGTCAAATCGATGCGGTTCACCTATTTTATAACTCAACTTATTAACAATCATGCGATCCTGATTTTTTAAAGTAGGCATCATTGATAAGCCGTCCACTACTATCGGCGCAAAGAGAAAATAGCGAATTACGGCTGCCAGGATGACAGCAATTAAAAGCGCTTTTGTCCATTCCCAAAATTCATTTTTCTTTTTTGCCATTCTTTTGTCCCCACCAATCCAGTAAAAAATGTCTTATAAAGCCTATTTTACATAACTTAGAACTAATTAACACGAGGGGATTAATGTTTTTAATTAAATTTAATAATTTGTTAATAGATATTTTCACTAGGTATAAAAAAAGAGCTTGCAGTGCAAGCTCTCTTTTTCTTATTAGCGAATTTCTTTAATACGAGCTTTTTTACCGCGAAGTTCACGTAGGTAGTAAAGTTTAGCACGGCGAACTTTACCGCGACGGATTACTTCAAGCTTCGCAATTTTTGGTGTATGAACAGGGAAAGTACGCTCAACGCCTACTCCGTAAGAAATTTTACGAACTGTAAAAGTTTCGCTGATTCCACCACCACGACGCTTAATCACAACACCTTCAAATAACTGAATACGCTCGCGAGTACCCTCGACAACTTTAACGTGTACACGTACAGTGTCACCAGGACGGAACGCAGGAAGATCAGAACGAAGTTGTTCTTTTGTGATTTCTTCAATTAATTTATGCATCGTTTTCAACTCCTTCCAACAGACGCTCATGCAAACCAAGAATTTATCAATTGCAGCGGAACATCGTTATAAGACATTAAACTGATAGACTCAGCTCAAGTCACAAGAAATATCATAACATAATCTCAAAGCCCCTGCAATACTACTTGTTTTCTTTTTTTACTTCCTCCAGCCACTTTTGTTGTTCTGGTGTTAGTTCTACTTTTTCAAATAGGTCAGGTCTTCTTAATAGAGTTCTTCTTAGGGTTTCTTTATTGCGCCATTCTTCAATTAACTTGTGATTGCCGGATAATAGTATATCCGGCACCTTCATGCCGCGGAAATCAGCAGGCCTTGTATAGTGAGGGTGTTCAAGCAAACCTGTGCTAAACGAATCCTTCATATGGGATTCTTGATTGCCAAGCACCTCGGGGAGCAGACGGACAACACTATCAATCACAACCATGGCACCAAGCTCACCACCTGTTAAAACATAGTCGCCTATTGATATTTCATCGGTGACCAGATACTCCCTGATTCTTTCATCATAGCCTTCATAATGACCGCAAATAAATATCAAATGTTCCTCACCGGCCAATTCTTCCGCTTTCCTTTGGCTGTATCGCTCCCCTTGAGGGCAAAGCAAAATGATTCTTGGACGGCTGCTGTTAGCCTGTTCTGTAAGCGAGGCAACCGCATCAAAAATCGGCTGCGGCTTTAAAACCATGCCAGCACCGCCTCCATATGGATAGTCATCCACAGAAGAATGCTTGTTATCGGAGAATTCACGGAAGTTCACGACATTGTATTGGACTGCTGATTTTTCCGCTGCTTTGCTTAAAATCGAACTCCCAAGTACCCCGGTAAACATCTCAGGAAAAAGGGTAAGAATGTCGATTTGCATCATGACAATAGTCCTTCCATTGGTTCAATAAGGACAACCTTTTCCTTTACATCCACTTTCTTGACAACATCATGGATATACGGGATTAAAACCTCTTTTCCATCTTTTCCTTTGACCACCCAAACATCGTTCGCACCCGGAGTAAGGATTTCAGTAATCTTTCCAAGCTCTTCCCCATCGATTGTGGCCACGAGACAGCCGATAATTTCATGATAATAGAATTCATCTTCCTTGAGTTCACTTAGCTGTGACTCCGGAACCTTCAAAATTCCTTCACGAAACTTCTCCACCAGGTTAATATTTTCATACCCTTCAAACACAAGCAAATCAAAATTTTTATGGCTGCGGTGGCTTTTAACAGTTAATTCAAGCGGTGTGCTTGATGCCTTTTGAAATAAATATAATGTATTCCCCGGTTTATAGCGTTCTTCCGGAAAATCGGTTTTCGAAATGACGCGGACTTCTCCTTTTATACCATGGGTATTGACGATTTTACCAACATTGAACCATCTTTCCATATGTACTCACCTTCTAATTTCCTCAATAATACCATCTTTAATAAGAATCTCAGGCTGTAAATCTTGGTCAATCCAAAGGTCTCCTGCTTTAACCTCAATGAGAGCCTGGACTTCTTTTTCCTTTAATTCGCTGCCTATTGGTAGGATATGTAATTGTTCTATTTGAAAATCAAGTAATTTTATTTTTTCTCGTCTCATTTCAATTTCTTTTTCAAAGTGCTTTTTTAGTGTGCCCTGAGGGTAGCTTTTCGATTTTTCCAAGCGTTTTAATTCGAATTGGAGCTGGTCGCATTCTTTTTCAAACTGCCGTTTTCTTGCATGATACTTGTCAAAAAGCTGTTGTTTGCTTTTTTCGGTTAAGATTTGCTTCACCACAACGGATTGAATAATTTGCATGTTTATTGCCCCCTTAAAAATTTGAACAACTAACAAAAAAGGGAGGACTTTGATCCCTCCCTTTCTTTCTTGATGCAAAAAGCTATTCACCAATTTCCAAGAAAATCTTCTTTTGTTGTGATGATCCTGCTGCGTAGACAACAGTCCTAATGGCCTTTGCAACACGCCCCTGCTTGCCAATCACCTTACCGATGTCCGTTTTATTGACGGTTAAGTGATAGGTGATTCGAGTATCATCTTCAATGGTTTCAACCCGAACTTCCTCAGGAAAATCAACAAGGGGCTTAACAATCGTTTCGATCAGTTCTTTCATCGCTTCTCCACGATTACTTGCTTAATTTTGCATTGTGGAATTTTTCCATAATGCCTTGTTTTGAGAACAAGTTACGTACTGTATCAGATGGCTTCGCGCCGTTTTGCAACCACTTAAGAGCTAGTTCTTCGTTGATTTGAACTAAAGCTGGCTCAGCAACTGGGTTGTAAGTTCCAACTGTTTCGATGAAACGTCCATCACGTGGTGAACGAGAATCTGCTACTACAATACGATAGAAAGGAGTTTTCTTAGCTCCCATACGCTTTAAACGAATTTTTACTGCCATTTTAAATAAGCACCTCCGAATAGTTTCACACAAGATAGTATAATACCAATTGTTTTTTTATTTGTAAAGTGTTTTTTCTTTACAGTTATTATTTCCAAGTTTTACAGAATTAAAACAGCTTGCAAACATGAACTTAGACTGGTGTCCAGCTCCAGCGCCTAGGGGCTCGAAGGTCTACAGCCAATCCGTCAAGAAGGCTAAAAAACAGCCTTCTCGCCGGCTCGTCTTATGCCTGTCGCCCCTGAACAAGGCGCTTCCGCATTTCGAATTAAAACGGCTTAAAAGGAAATTTAAATCCGCCTTTTTTCTTGGCTTTTTGCTGCATGCCAGACATTTGCTTCATCATTTTCTTCATGTCCTCAAACTGTTTTAACAAACGGTTTACCTCGGCAACGGTACGTCCGCTTCCTGCGGCAATCCGGCGTTTACGGCTTGAGTTCATGATTTCAGGGTGAAGCTTTTCTTGTTTCGTCATCGACCTGATAATGGCCTCAACATGGGATATTTGCTTTTCATCGATTTGCAGATTGTTCAAACCTTTGATTTTATTAGCGCCAGGCATCATCTTTAACAGTTCGTCAAGCGGACCAAGTTTGCGGACCTGCCCTAACTGGTCAAGAAAATCATCAAGTGTAAACGACGCTGTCCGCATTTTCTGCTCAAGCTCTTTGGCTTTTTCTTCGTCGATATTGGCCTTTGCTTTTTCAATTAAGGTCAGCACATCACCCATGCCCAAAATTCTTGATGCCATTCGCTCCGGATGGAACGGTTCAAGGGCATCCATCTTTTCACCCATACCAATAAATTTAATTGGTGTCTGAGTGACCGACCGGATTGACAGAGCAGCACCGCCCCTTGTATCACCGTCAAGCTTTGTCAGCACGACCCCAGTCAGGCCAAGCTGTTCATTAAAGCTTTGTGCCACGTTGACAGCATCTTGACCTGTCATCGCATCGACAACGAGAAAGATTTCATCCGGCTTGGTTAGTTCCTTAATATCCTTTAGTTCGTTCATTAAGGTCTCATCAACATGGAGCCGGCCGGCGGTATCGATCAAAACATAATCATGATGCTCTTCTTTGGCTTTGGCGATGGCTTGTCTGGCAATTTCAACCGGACTTACCTGGTCACCAAGGGAGAAAACAGGCATACTTAGTTGCTTGCCTAGTGTTTCAAGCTGTTTGATTGCGGCTGGGCGATAAATATCGGCAGCAACGAGCATCGGCTGTTTGTTATACTTCTTCCGCAGCAAATTGGCCAGCTTTCCTGAGGTCGTTGTTTTACCAGCCCCCTGCAGACCGACTATCATGATGACCGTTGGCGGGCGATTTGACACGGCAATTTTGCTTTGCTCGCCACCCATTAATTCCGTTAATTCTTCGTTAACGATTTTAATGATTTGCTGTCCGGGAGTTAAGCTCTTTAGCACCTCTTGTCCAACGGCGCGTTCGCTTACCTTTTTGACAAAATCTTTGACGACCTTGAAGTTAACGTCTGCCTCAAGCAGGGCGAGACGCACTTCACGCATCATTTCTTTAACATCCGCTTCAGTGACTTTCCCTTTGCCGCGGATTTTTTGGATTGTATTTTGCAGTCGGTCGGCTAATCCTTCAAACGCCATTTATCCCAACTCCTAATCTAAATTCTCCAGCTCAGCGATTGTGGCTTGCATCGCCTGCTTGCTTGGCTGCTCTTCATCGAGCAGTTCTTTCAGAAGCTTGACGAGCCGGTTGCGTTCTTGAAATTTTTGAAATAATAATAGCTTTTCTTCGTACTCTTCGAGCATTGCCTCTGTCCGTTTGATATTATCATAAACGGCCTGACGGCTGACTTCGTATTCTTCGGCGATTTCACCGAGTGAGTAGTCTTCCAAATAATAGAGAGACATATAGCTTTGCTGCTTTGGCGTTAACAGCGAATGATAGAAGTCGTACAGGTAGTTCATTCGTGTTGTCTTTTCAAGCATGCCGCAAATCCCCCTTTTGTAAAGCGAAAAGCCTTTACGAAGTAGTTTACATGGGCTAACCGTTAGTGTCAAGCAAAATATCTTTACAAAAAGAAAAGCGGAAGCGCCTTCGGACCAAGCACAGCTTGGTCCTGCGAGGATTATCCTAAGAAGCTTTCCTTAGTGCACAGGGGCGACAGGCATAAGACGAGCCGGCGAGAAGGCTGCTTTTTAGCCTTCTTGACGGATTGGCTGTAGACCTTTGAGCCCCTAGGCGCTGAAGCTGGACATTATTCTATTCAGACTTTTCAATCTGCTCCGCGAATAGTCCATAGACGTATTTTTCGGCGTCGAATTCTTGCAGGTCGTCCATTTTTTCTCCCAGCCCTACGAATTTAACGGGGATTTTCAATTCGTTGCGGATCGCTAGGACGATTCCGCCTTTGGCGGTTCCGTCGAGTTTGGACAGGACAATTCCGCTTACATTGGTGGCTTCTTTAAAGGTTTTTGCCTGAATGAGTGCGTTTTGGCCGGTTGTGGCATCAAGCACCAAGAGAACTTCGTGGGGCGCACCCGGGATCTCCCTTTCAATTACCCGCTTCACCTTTTCAAGCTCTTTCATCAGGTTTACTTTGTTTTGCAATCTTCCTGCTGTATCGCAGATGAGAATATCAGCGTTTCTTGATTTTGCGGCCTGGATGGCATCATACATGACAGCTGCCGGATCAGAGCCCTCAGCCTGCTTAATGGTTTCGACTCCCACCCGGTCTCCCCAAACCTCAAGCTGATCAATCGCACCGGCACGGAAGGTGTCTCCAGCCGCTAATATTACTTTTTTTCCCTCGGACTTAAACTTATAGGCAAGCTTGCCGATAGTAGTTGTTTTACCGACACCGTTTACTCCGACGAATAGAATTACCGTCAGTCCATCCTTCTGAATATTTAATTGCGATGACTGTTCTTCCCCTGAATTATAAATATCGACCAGCTTTTCAGAAATAACACTTTGGACTTCAACAGGGTCCTGAATATTTTGGCGCTTTACCTCCATTTTCAGCTCATCGATCAGTTCCATAACTGTATCAAAACCGACATCCGCCTGGATTAAGATTTCTTCGAGTTCTTCAAAGAATTCCTCGTCCACTTTTCGGTATCTTGCAATCAGGTCGTTGACCTTGCCGGAAAAGTTGTCCCTTGTTTTTGTGAGTCCTTCCTTAAATTTTTCAGTTACATTATCCGTCGACTTTGTAATCTTTTCTTTTAATTTTTTAAAAAAACTCATTTTCTCACTTCCTGATCTTATGATTCTACTAGTTCTTTGGTATCCTCCAAGCGGACCGATACAAGCTTTGATACGCCTGATTCCTGCATTGTCACCCCGTAAAGGACATCAGCACCCTCCATTGTCCCTTTTCGATGAGTGATAACAATAAACTGGGTTTCCTTACTAAAGCGTTTTAAATATTGACTGAAACGGTGGACATTGGCCTCATCTAAGGCGGCTTCAACCTCATCAAGGATACAGAATGGAACAGGCCGTACCTTTAAAATCGAAAATAACAGAGCAATCGCCGTTAAGGCCCGCTCTCCCCCAGACAAAAGCCCTAGATTTTGCAGTTTTTTACCAGGCGGCTGGGCAACGATTTCAACACCGGTATTCAAAAGATCTTCTGGCTCTGTTAAGATTAGATCTGCGCGGCCGCCGCCAAATAATGCCCGGAAAACCGGTTCAAAATGTTCCCGGATTCCCTCGAAGGTTTGGCTGAACCGTTTCTTCATCTCTTCATCCATTTCTCCAATGACTTGGAATAGTGTATCCTTTGCTTCTTGAAGATCAGCCTTTTGTTCACTTAGAAATTCATAGCGTTCCGATACCCGCTCATATTCTTCAATCGCACCAAGATTAACATGGCCTAGCTCTTCAATGGCAAGCTTAATCAATTTCACCTTTTTGCGGGCTTCTTCGACCGGAACAGTTAGTGGGAATTGCTCCTTGGCTCCCTCAAAGGATAATAAATACTCCTCTCTAAGATGCGTCAGCCTGTTTTCAAGCTCTACATCCAAACGGTTCATTTTTACTTCCTCGTCCTTGATGGCGATGGTTAATCCTTTATGAACTCGTTTTAATTCCTTTGTTTCAAGCTCCAAATTCTCCAGGTCGCCCTGCAGCTCAAGGCGTTCCTGTCTCCTGGCCGCAATCAGCTTAAGCGTATTTTCTTTGTCCTGCTGCTTGCGTTTGGCGGCTTCCTCTAGCTGCTCCTCACCGGTTGAACTGTTAGTCATTTCCGCTGTCAGGAAATTCAGGTCCTCGGTGAAAATAGTCAGCTTTTGATCGTTTTCAACTATATCCCGCTTCATTTGCTCGAGCCGTTCTTTTGCATGTAAAAACTGTTCATTTTTCGAGGCAAATTCAATCTTAAGTTCATTTATCGCAGTGGTGAGCGATTCTTTGGATGTTAAATCCTTTGTCTTTTGATCTGTCAGGATCAGGATTTTCTGATCCAAGTCAGCAATGGTCTTTTTAAATGTTTCGAGTGAGTCGGACACCTTCGTTTTTCTTGCCAAAAGTTCTGAACGGTCTTTGGCTATTTGATTCTTTTCCAAATCATAAATGGCCAATCGGTCATTAATATTCTTTTCTTCTAGCTCCGCTTCTCGTAAATCCCCTTTAATCGACTGTTCCGATAGTCTTAAATCCTCCCCGGATTTGCGGATTTCCTCAAGCGCAGCCTCTGAGGTCTGTACTTCCTCTTTCAGGGATTTAACGGTCTTCTCTAAATCAGCCGTTTTATCTTCCATGATGACCAGTTTTTCTTTTAAACCCTCTAGCTCTGTTTTTCGTGATAATAAAGATGAACTTTTTTGTTTGACGGCACCACCTGTCATCGAACCGCCAGGATTTACGACGTCCCCGTCTAGGGTTACCAGGCGTACCCGATATTGCAGCATCTTTGCCAGTTCATTAGCCCCTTTTAGGTCCTTTGCGATGACTACATTACCAAGGAGATTATTCATAACCTCTGCATATTTCCCGTCAAACTGAACGAGGCTTACGGCCGTTCCAATTAAAGCCGGATGGTGATGTATTAAATTCAATTGAGCCGCTGATAAGGGCCTCCCTTTAATGACCGTTAATGGTAAGAAGGTGGCGCGGCCAAAAGAATTTTGTTTAAGGTATCCAATTGCCTTGCGGGCGTTTTCCTCAGTATCTACGACGATATGCTGCAGCGCCCCGCCGAAGGCTGTTTCAAGAGCTGTTTCATATTCCTTGGGAACAGTGACGAGTTCAGCAACGGCACCTTCAATGCCGGCAAGCTTTTTTCCACGCTCCTTAAGGATTTCCTTAACCCCTTGAAAAAAGCCTGCAAAATCCTCTTCCATTTCTTCGAGCATTTCTTTTTTTGATTTTGCCTGCTGAAGCAGCTGATATGCTTGGTATAATGTTTTTTCCTGTTTTTGATAATTGGCCCTGAGTGACTCCAGCTTTCGCTGCTGCTCGCGGAAGGTGACAACCTGTGCTTCCAGCTTAGCCTGAATGTCAACTAAAGAAGACTGAACCTGCTGCTTTTTAGTTAGGGCCGTCTCCCGTTCTAACAGGAATTTTTCATTTTCCGCATCAAGCCGCGCACTTTTATGATCCTGCTGCTCAAGCTGTTCGTTAATGTATTTCCACTCATTTTTAGCACCGGCCTGCTCATTTAACAGGTCAATATACTCACTCTTTAAGCTATCAATTTTCTCATCCAAATTTTCCGCAAACAACTGAAGCTTCTCTTGCTTTTCCTTCAGTTGGGCCTGCAATTCCTTAACCTGTTTCTCCAATGTGTTGAAAGTCTCAGTTTGCAAGTCCCTGGCACCTGACAGCTCGGCGATACGATTCGTTAAATCATTGATATTTTGCTTGAGCTGATCTTTATTTTGCGATGCGTTTTTCTTCCGTTCTTTCAGAACCTCCTTACGCCCTTCAAGCTTTTCAAGCTCTTCACTGGCATGAAGGAGGACATTCTGAAGGTCGGTTATCGACTCATCCAACGCAGCAATTTGATCCCTTATTTCAACAATCTTTGCTTCTTTTAGCTGCAAATCCGAAGAAATCCCAAGTTCTTCGTGTTGATGCTCATCAAGCTGTTTCGAAAGGCTTTCCCACTTTTGATGGAGGTCTTCAATTTCATACACCGTCAACGAAACCTCAAATTTTTCAAGCTCTTCCTTTTTCTCCAAATAGTCTTTGGCCATGGATGCCTGAATTTTTAATGGTTCTACCTGGCTTTCCAGCTCAAATAAAATGTCATGAACGCGATTGAGGTTCTCCTGGGTTTCTGAAAGCTTCAATTCTGCCTTTTTCTTGCGGTTCTTATATTTTAATACCCCGGCCGCTTCCTCAAAAATAGTCCTTCGGTCTTCAGCCTTGCTGTTTAAAATTTCTTCTACCTTTCCTTGGCTTATGATTGAGAAGGCTTCCCTGCCAAGCCCGGAATCCATGAATAAATCAATAATATCCTTTAGCCTGCAGTGCTGTTTATTAATATAAAAATCGCTATCCCCTGAGCGAGTCACCCTTCTCGTGACACTTACTTCGTTATAATCAATCGAGAGTCCCTGATCCTGATTATCTAATGTCAAGGTTACTTCGGCAAAATTGACCGCTTTTCGCGTATCGCTGCCGGCAAAAATGATGTCCTCCATTTTGCTGCCTCTCAGTGATTTGGCCGATTGCTCCCCCAACACCCAGCGGATGGCATCGGTAATATTACTTTTGCCGCTCCCATTTGGACCAACCACTGCGGTAATGCCAGGGACAAACTCCACGCCAACTCGCTCCGCAAAGGATTTAAAGCCAATAATGTCCAACCGTTTTAAAAACATTCATTAATCCTCCTAAAATGCCCGGGGATTTCTCCTCAAAAACTTCTTTTGTTAATTCTGGGCTGACTCATTTTTCAACATTTGTAGTGCCATTTGAGCGGCATGCTGTTCTGCTTCCTTTTTCGACCTTCCTGTACCTACGCCAAGCTCAGCGCCGTTTAAGGTCACTTTAGAGACAAACTCCTTGCTATGTGCAGGGCCTTTTTCTTGAAGGACACAATATTCAATCATGCCTGATCCATCTCTTTGGATTAGCTCCTGCAATTGGCTTTTAAAATCCATCACATGAGAAAAAGCACCAGCATCAATTTTAGGAAAAACGACCTTTTCAAGAAACTGAATAACCACTTCGATTCCTTTATCCAAATAGAGAGCGCCGATGAACGCTTCAAACACATCGGCCAAAAGAGCAGGGCGCTCCCTGCCGCCGGTCATTTCTTCACCCTTGCCAAGCAAGATTAGTTTGCCAAAATGAAGTTCATTCGCAAATGCTACCAGGGATGGTTCACATACTATGGCAGCTCTAAGCTTGGTCAATTCTCCTTCGGTCATAGTCGGATATTTTTTAAAAAGGAATTGGGAGATCGTCAGTTCCAGCACAGCGTCTCCTAAAAATTCGAGCCTCTCATTATCTTCAAAAGGTTTTCTGCGATGCTCATTCACATATGATGAATGGGTGAAAGCCTGTTTTAGTAATTTTTCGTTTTCAAATATGACACCGATTGAATTTTGCAGTTCCTTAAATTGTTTTTCGTTTGCGCGATTGTTAATTTCTTTTTCCTTCCAGTTCTTGCGCATTAAATTCTCCACCTTGTTTCCAATTTGCATAGCCTAAGTTTAAGTAATTTACGTGTAAAACGCAAAGAAACTTGGCAATTGTTGTGCCAAGTTCTATATTACAGAATAAAGCTCCGTTTGAAAACGGAGCTTTAGGAATTATTCCAAGAAGATTACTTTTGGCTTTCTATGTAGGTCACAGCATCACCAACAGTGCTGATTTTTTCGGCATCTTCGTCGGAAATTTCCATATCGAATTCATCTTCTAATTCCATCACTAGTTCTACAACGTCAAGGGAATCTGCGCCAAGGTCGTCTTTGAAAGACGCTTCAAGTTTAACTTGAGATTCGTCTACTCCTAAACGGTCAACGATGATCTTTGTTACACGCTCTAATACTTCTGCCATCACTTTCACCTCCCCTCAAGTATTATAGTGATTTTCCTGAATGAATACAAATTGTTTTTTATTTTTTACATTACCATGCCGCCGTTGATATGCAGCGTTTGTCCTGTAATGTATGCAGAATCATCGGAAGCAAGAAATGCTGCGGCTTTGGCGATGTCCTTTGGTTCGCCAAGTCTAGCTAACGGAATTTGTTTTAACATTTCCGCTTTTACATCCTCAGGCAGTTTATCGGTCATATCTGTTGTAATAAACCCTGGGGCGATCGCATTAACCGTAATATTGCGGGACGCCAGTTCCTTTGCGGTTGTTTTCGTTAAACCAATCACACCGGCTTTCGCTGCCACATAATTGGCCTGTCCAGGATTTCCACTTTCGCCGACAACAGAGGAAATATTAATAATTCTGCCAACCCGCTGTTTCATCATCTGTCTTGTAACAGCCTTTGTGACCAGGAAGACTCCCTTGAGATTAATATTGAGGACATCATCCCATTCTTCTTCCTTCATTCTCATTAACAAATTATCCCTTGTTATTCCAGCATTATTAACAAGGATGTCGAGCCTGCCAAATTGCTCAATAACTGCCTTGACCATTTCACTTACTTCTTCAGTATTTGAAACATTACATTTAATCGCGAAAGCTTCTTGGCCGAGAGCCTTAATCTCGTCGACAACTTCATTTGCCTTAGCTTCACTTCCGGAAAAATTAACAGCTACATTTGCGCCCTGCCTTGCCAATTCAAGAGCAATTTCCCTGCCGATTCCCCGTGATGCACCGGTAACAAGAGCAGCTTTTCCTGCTAAACTCATAGCTTTTCCTCCTTCAACGCGTCGATTACTGCGAGTGAACTTTCCTCATCTGATACAGAATAGATTTTCACCGCTTTATCGATTTTCTTGATCAAGCCGGAAAGAACCTTGCCCGGACCAATTTCAATAAAGGTATCGACACCTAATTCAATCATTTTTTGAACAGAATCTTCCCATAAAACAGGTGAATATAACTGTTCAATTAATTTATCCTTAATTTCAGCTGCGGAGGTTACCGGCTCAGCCGATACGTTAGCAACTACCGGTACCTCGGCATCTTTCATATCGATTCCATCTAAAACTTCACGCAATTGTCCGGATGCAGGCTTCATCAGCGGTGAATGGAACGGACCACTCACTTCCAATGGCAGGACCCTTTTGGCACCTGCCTCTTTTGCTTTCGCTCCTGCATCTTCAACACCCTTTTTGGATCCGGAAATGACAATCTGCCCTGGGCAATTTAAATTGGCCAGTGCCACCGGATTGCCCTCATTAGTCACTTCTTCGGTTACCGCAGCTAACTTATCCCGATCAAGACCAAGAACTGCCGCCATGGAGCCTTCCCCATTAGGCACGGCATTTTCCATGAACTCGCCTCTTTTTCTAACGGCATATACGCCTTCTTCAAAACTCATCACGCCTGCCGCTACAAGGGCTGTATACTCCCCTAAGCTGTGACCGGCGACAAAGTCTGGTTTAACCCCTGAATTTTGGAAGAACGACAAAACCGCCAAACTGGTTGTTAAAAGGGCTGGCTGTGTATTAATTGTCAGTGTCAAATCTTCTTTAGGCCCTTCAAAAATCAGCTGGCTCAAAGGGACTTTAAGAGTTTCATCCGCCTTTTTAAAATAGGACATCACTTCAGGATATTTTTCTGCCAGGTCTTTACCCATTCCAACTGTTTGGGAACCTTGCCCAGGAAACACAAAAGCTATTTTACTCAAAATAAGAATCCCCCTATCGTACTATGGTTTCGTTATTTGCTTCGACGGTTTGTTTAATTAAGCCGACTACATCGTTTGTAACCATCTCTCTTGTCTGGCGGATGGCACTAAAGACAGCCTGGGCATTTGACGAACCATGCGCCTTAATAACCGGTGCCTTTAAGCCAAATAACCCTGCCCCGCCATATTCTGAATAATCCAGCTTACCTTTTAACTGCATTAAATTCGGTTTTAAAACGGCTGCTGCCAGCTTGCTTGTAAAACTGCTCATCAGCGCTGTTTTTAACATTTTAAACATGGAAAGGGCCGTTCCCTCAATGGTTTTCAATACCATGTTACCTGTAAAACCATCCGTTACGACGACATCAGCGACGCCATCAAGCAGATCACGGGCCTCGACATTGCCAACAAAATTCAAGTCGGCCTGTTTTAAAAGATCAAAGGCATGTCTTGTTAGTTCATTGCCTTTCTTCTCTTCTGTTCCAATATTTAAAAGTCCGACACGCGGACTCTCAATCCCTCTTACTTTTTTACTATAAATAGAGCCCATGATGGCATACTGCACTAGATGTTCCGGTTTGGCATCTGCATTAGCGCCCACATCAAGCAATAAAAATCCTTCCCCACCTATGGTCGGCAGAGTCGGGGCTAAGGCAGGCCGGTCAATTCCTTCAATTCTTCCGACCACAAAAAGTCCGGCAGCCATAAGCGCACCCGTATTCCC
This sequence comes from Neobacillus sp. PVCKKU3, assembly GCF_058323225.1. Classification (NCBI taxonomy): domain Bacteria; kingdom Bacillati; phylum Bacillota; class Bacilli; order Caryophanales; family Bacillaceae; genus Neobacillus; species Neobacillus sp. PVCKKU3. The sequence continues at coordinate 71,630 of NZ_JBLVQN010000012.1, read as the reverse complement.
CGCGGACAAACAGGCATCTGCTGCACCGTCGGCAACTTGTTGCGCCGCTAGAACCATTGAGGCCGTTTTTTTTCGGCGGACTGCTCTTACCGGTTCATCTGTTCCGAGAATAACTTCTGTCGTATGTAAAACCGTAATCCGGTCATGTTTCTTTAAAGTTTCGTTAATTTTATTTTCATCCCCGACAAGGGTGATATGTAAGTCTGGAAAGGTTTCTACCGCCTTCATGGCTCCCAAAACGATTTCCTTTGGGGCATTATCTCCGCCCATTGCATCAATCGCAAGTTTCATATGTCTCATCCTTTAGTTGTTTTTCGAACGGTACATTTGAAAATCACCCGTAAAAACAAGTTCATTATTTACGAAGCTTGATACCTGGACCAACGTCCGGCCCGTCACATCATCAATATTCATGACCCTTGCTTTGGCAATGACCCGTTCATTTAATCTTACGGAGCGCTTAAATTGGATGTTGGCTTTTGCCGTTAATGCTAATTCATCGTTAATGACCGCAACAGCAAGCGAATTTGCCTGGGCGAATAAGTGATGGCCCCGGGCAATTTGGTTTCGTTTAAAAACATGCTCCTCTTTTACATCAAAAATGGAGATGGCGCTTTGGTCTAATTCGATATCAATGATTTCCCCAATTACTTCTTCAAGCGGAAGGGAACGAACCTCATCATCGAAGCGTTTTTCAGCGACTGTTTTAATTCGTTCGCGAAGCTCGGGTATCGATAATTCCAGGCGGTCTAAGCGAATTGTTTGGACACTTACCTGAAACTTTTCAGCAAGCTCTTCATCGGTTATAAATGGATTTTCTTGAATGGTTGAGCTAAGCAGCTGCTGACGTTCTTTTTTGCTTCTTCTCATTTTTCACACCGTCCGAAAACTTATGACTAGGTACTAAGAGTAGTATAAAATTTAAAAAAGCAGATTGCAAGGATTAGTTTTCTCCTGCAGTCTGCTTTTTACTTATAAAGTGTTGATTTCCGCTCCGGGGGCTCCCCTGTCCCGTACTCCCGCAGGAGTCGAGCCCCCTCCGCTCCAATCATCACGATTGTAACTTGTACGTAGCAAAAAACTAATCCAGCTTCTCCCCTTCAAGTACGCCGGAGTCTTCAAGCTGATTTCTTAAAATTTGATATTCTTCCGATTTCCATAAGGTTTCGGATTGGATTAGGGTGGCGGCGTCACTTCGGGCGGTTTCGAGGGCGCGGTAGTCATGAACCATATCGGCTACTTTAAATTCTGGCATGCCGCTTTGTTTTTTGCCAAAAAAGTCTCCCGGTCCCCTTAGCTCCAAATCTTTTTCACTTAATACAAAACCATCATTGGTTTCCGTCATGATCCGCATTCTTTCCTGGCCTGTCTCTGATTTTGGACTGGCAAGCAAAATGCAATAGGCTTGATCACTCCCCCGGCCGACACGGCCACGGAGCTGATGAAGCTGGGAGAGACCAAATCTTTCTGCATCATAAATAACCATGACTGTTGCATTGGGCACATTCACGCCAACCTCAACTACAGTTGTCGAGACGAGCACTTGAACCTCGTTTGCACTGAACGCCTTCATAACGGAATCCTTTTCCTCAGAGCTTAATCTCCCATGCATCAGCCCTGCTGTAAAGCGATTTTGAAAATAGCTGCTTAATGTTGCATGCACATCAATAGCATTTTGCACATCAAGCTTTTCCGATTCCTCAATTAATGGACAAATAACGTATGCCTGATGGCCCTTCTGTAATTCTTTTTCTACAAACGCCAATACCCGTTCAAGCATTTCTGGTTTGGCCCAATAGGTTTCAATCGTTTTCCTGCCAGCAGGCATTTCGTCAATGATGGATACATCCATCTCGCCAAAAACGGTAATGGCAAGCGTCCGGGGTATCGGGGTGGCAGTCATGAACAGCACATCTGGATTTTCTCCCTTTTCCCTCAGGATACGGCGCTGCTCCACACCGAAGCGATGCTGCTCATCGGTAATAACAAAACCTAATTTCTTAAATGTTACTTCATCCTGAATTAACGCATGTGTCCCTATTAAAATATCAATATTTCCATTCGTAAGCTGCTCAAGGATTTCCCGGCGGCGCTTCCCTTTTATGGAGCTTGTCAGCAATTCACACTTTATTCCAAAAGGTTCCAACAAGGTTTTCAATGATTCTGCATGCTGCTCAGCCAATATTTCCGTCGGTACCATCAGCGCTCCCTGATAGCCTGACGTAACACTTGCGTACAGACCAACCGCTGCCACCACCGTTTTTCCTGATCCAACATCTCCCTGGAGCAGGCGGTTCATTCGATAAGGCGACTTAAGGTCGGATAGTATTTCATTTACAACTCGTTTCTGGGCATTTGTTAATGGGAACGGCAGGCGGGCGATGAATTCCTTTAATTTCCCAAGGTCATAGTTTTGGCTGATCCCCGGTGAATGCTCACGCTCAAACTTCCGAAGTGCCTGCATTTTTAGCTGAAAGATTAGAAATTCCTCGTACACAAAGCGCCGTCTCGCCTGCTTGAGATCCTCCCCGCCGCCAGGAAAATGCATCGCTTTTATGGCATCTCTCCTGTTTAAAAGCCGATATTTTGTTATGAAGTATTCCGGCAGCGTTTCATCAATATACGTTCCAAATTGTTGAAAAGCTAAGTTAATAAATTTACGCATGCCCTTTGTTGTCAGTCTTCCTTTAAGAGAATATACAGGTTCAAAATCTTTACCTTTCGCATTTTCCCCCATCTGGAGTTCACTGGCAGTAATCGTCTGTCGATGGGCATCCCACTTTCCTGTAATTGTTAACGTTTCATTGATGGTGATTTTATTTTTTAAATAGGGCTGGTTAAAGAAAACGACTTTGATTAAGTATTGTCCTGCAAAAAAGCGGAAGGAGAGCTTTGACTTCTTCCTGCCATAATAGACAAGAGAAGGTTCGCTTTGAACCTTCCCTGCGATCGTCACCTTCTCGTCATGTTGCACTTCCATCAAATCGCGAAGACGGTAATCCTCATAACGATAGGGGAAATATTCCAATAAATCATGAATGCTGAAAATGTTCATTTCTGAAAAAATTTCCGCCGTTTCGTCACCTATGCCCTTTATAACTGTTATTGGCTGGTTTAGATATGGATTCACTTTTCTGTAAGCGGCATTCCGAAAATTTTGGCCTGCAGCGCCCGGCCAGTTGGTGTTGCCGCTAACCCTCCCTGCGCTGTTTCTTTTAAGGCTGTTGGCATTGATTGGCCAATTCTATACATTGCGTCAATCACTTCATCGCATGGAATTCGGCTTTTGATTCCGGCAAGTGCCATATCTGCGGCTACCATGGCATTGGCTGCACCCATGGCATTTCGCTTTACACAAGGCACTTCCACAAGACCGGCAACCGGGTCACAAACTAAGCCAAGCATATTTTTTAATGTGATGGCCATTGCTTCGGCACATTGTTCCGGAGTTCCTCCGGCCATTTCGACGATTGCTGCTGCGGCCATTCCTGCTGCCGATCCCACCTCGGCTTGGCAGCCCCCGGCAGCACCGGATATGGAGGCATTGTTTGCAACAACAAAGCCGAACGCTCCGGCGGTAAATAAAAACGAAATCATTTGCTCTCTTGTTGGGTGCAACTTTTTCTTTACAGCAAACAACGTCCCTGGAACGACACCTGCTGATCCGGCAGTCGGTGTGGCACAAATCGTTCCCATCGCCGCATTTACTTCATTTGTTGCGACAGCCCGGCTGACGGCATCGAGAATCGTTTCACCGGATAAGAAATTGCCTTTTTCAATATATTTTTGCAATAGTACTGCATCTCCGCCCGTTAAGCCGGTAACGGAAGTAACCCCTTTCAATCCGCGCTCAACTGCTTCTTCCATCACTTTGAGGTTACGGTCCATAAAGCCGATTACTTCTTCCTTGGACCGTCCCGTTACGGTGACTTCCTGCTCAATCATAATTTCGGAAATTTTTTTATTTTGACTGTTGGCCAGTTCTACTAATTCTGCTACATTACGAAACATAAAATGACCCCCTTTCGCTGTGTATGTTTAATCAACAATTTTTGTGACCTTCAAGATGTTTGGCAGCTGTTCGAGTTCCTCGATCAGGGTATCATCAATATTTTGGTCGACCTCAATTGTCATCAGGGCCATTTTTCCAACTTCCTTACGGGAAACCTCCATATGGCCAATATTAATTTCATATTTCGCCAGTGCATTGGCGACACTTGCAATGGCACCGAACCGGTCATTATGAACAACTAAGATAGCAGGGTGATTGCCAGAAAGCTTCAATTCAAAACCGTTCAACTCGATGATTTCAATCTTTCCGCCGCCAATGGAAATGCCTACTAATTCAAGCTCCCCATTGTGATCGCCAATTATGATTCTAGCGGTATTGGGGTGGTCTGTAACTGCATCCTCTTCAATGAAGCGAATTTTCATTCCGTTTCCTTCAGCAATCTCAATAGCTTTGATAATCCTTTTATCGTCTGTATCGAAATCCAATAATCCGCCCACAATTGCAACATCCGTACCGTGACCCTTATACGTTTGCGCGAAGGATCCGTATAACGAAATATTTGCCCATTTTGGCTCCCTGCCAAATAAACTTCTAGCGACGCGGCCGATTCTCGCAGCACCGGCAGTGTGAGAGCTTGAAGGACCAATCATGACCGGGCCAATGATATCAAATACGCTTCTATACTTCATGAATTTATTCCCCCTTGCCTATGTCTTTCTATCTTTATTAAAAAATGGTTAGTATATATTATCAAAAAAAAGAAGGGTGGTCCCTTGGGACCCCCTTCTATTTTAGCCGTTATTTATTCAATTGAAAAGATATAAGAATATAATGGTTGTTTGCCATTATGAACCTCTATTTCCACATCGTTAAATTTTTCTTCAACGAATTCGGTAAGCTGGCTGAGTTCTTCCTCTGTCACATCTTCACCATAAATGATGGTAAGAATTTCAGAATCTTCATCAAGCATGTTTGATAACAGGTCTTCCGCTGCTTTTTCTTTATCTTTATTTTTAACAACAATTTTCCCTTCGGCAATCCCCATGAAATCCCCAGTTTCAATATCCAATCCATCGATTTGTGTATCGCGGACGGCAAAGGTGATTTGTCCGGTTTTCACATGGCTTAGCGCCTCCGTCATGGCAGCAGCATTTGCCTCAGCATCTGTGGAAGGATTAAAGACAAGCAGAGCGGAAAGCCCTTGCGGAACGGTTTTGGATGGAATCACATAAATTTCTTCATCCGATACATCGCGAGCCTGCTCAGCAGCCATAATGATGTTTTTATTATTCGGCAAAATAAATACTTTTTTGGCATTTACTTCTTTGACAGCCTTGACAATATCCTCTGTGCTTGGGTTCATCGTCTGGCCGCCTTCAATAACTGCATGTGCCCCGATGCTCTTAAAAAGGTCGGCAACGCCCGAGCCCATTGAGACAGCAACAATTCCGTATTCCTGCTTTTCTTTTGTTGTTTCTTTCACCGCAGTGGCAAGCGGAGTATGTGTTTCTCCAACAATATTGGAATGCTGCTGGCGCATATTTTCAATTTTCATATTAATAAGGTTGCCGTAGCGCTGACCGTATGTTAATACTTCACCAGGCTGCTCGGAATGAATATGAACTTTCACAATATCATCATCAGAGATCACCAATAACGAATCTCCATAATTGCTTAGATCATTGCGGAAAGCAGTCTCATTAAATGGATGCTTTGCTATCTTTTCTGTTTCAAAACGAACCATAAACTCTGTACAGTAGCCAAATTCAATATCTTCAGTGTTAATATGGCCCTGAACGCTTTTATGATGCTCGGCATTAACTAATTCATCCATTGATGGCATGCCTTCTGGTGAGTCCGGCAGTTTTTCTCCCTTTAATTCAGCAAGAAAGCCTTCATACACACAGACAAGCCCCTGCCCGCCGGAATCAACAACCCCGACTTCCTTTAAAACAGGCAATAGGTCAGGCGTACGCTTTAGGGAAGCTTTAGCCTCCTTGAGAACATCTTCCATAATAACAACAATATCATTTGATTTTTGCGCAGTCTGCACAGCTTTTTTTGCAGCATCTTTGGCAACAGTCAGAATTGTTCCTTCAACCGGCTTCATAACAGCTTTATAAGCAGTTTCAACCCCGGCCTCAAGCGCTCCTGCAAATTCTTTTCCATTGATGATTGCTTTAGCTTCGATTGCTTTAGAAAAACCGCGGAACAATTGCGAAAGAATAACGCCAGAGTTTCCCCGTGCTCCCATGAGCAGTCCTTTTGAGAGAGAAACCCCCACTTTACCAATATGTTCTTGGACATTATTTTTAACCTCTTTTGCACCGGAGGTCATGGATAAATTCATATTAGTCCCTGTATCGCCATCCGGAACTGGAAAAACGTTCAGAGCATCTACCATTTTAGCATTGGCTGAGAGATGATTGGCGCCTTGAATAATCATCTCGGCAAAACGTTTTCCATCTAATGCTGTAATTGACACAAACTTCACTCCTTACTACGGGTTCGTCACACGAACTCCCTGAACGAAAATATTAACCGAATCAACGGCAAGTCCAACTGTCTTATCAAGGGTGTACTTAACCTTTGATTGCACGTTGTGAGCAATTTCAGAAATCTTGGTTCCATAGCTGACAATAATATACATATCAATATGTAACGCTTCATTTTCCTGGCGGACAATGACACCGCGGGTGAAATTTTCTCTTCTAAGAATTTCAGTTATGCCATCTTTGATCTGATTTTTAGAGGCCATGCCGACAATTCCATAGCATTCTACCGCAGCTCCTCCGGCAATGGTTGCGATTACTTCATTTGAAATATCAATTTGTCCGTACTTCGTTTTTAATTCAATGGACATGAATCGTTCCCCCTCCTGAAAAATTGCTCTTTAACTACAGTCATTTTACTATAGTAGCTTAAATATTGAAAGTCATTCCTGGTACGTTTACTATAACAGCATTTATTTCAGGGTAATGTCAAGGTTTTTTTCTTGAAACCATTTAACTAAGCTATTGCATTCATAATGGTTGTGTGATAAATTATTAAGGTATCTTAAGACAGAAAATTTGGCTATGCCATTTTTCTATATGATTAGTATCTAGAATACTGGTTAAGCTTTTCGTGTTAAGGAGGGAAATTTAATGCCGCGCAAATGTGTAGTAACTGGAAAGAAAACCACTACTGGTAACGCCCGTTCTCACGCTATGAACGCTAACAAGCGTACATGGGGTGCTAACCTACAAAAAGTACGTATCCTTGTTGATGGAAAACCAAAGCGTGTTTGGGTTTCTGCAAGAGCGTTAAGATCCGGTAAAGTAGAACGCGTATAATTTTTAGTGAGGCTGTCATGTGACAGCCTCATTTTCTTTTATTTTGTCCTAATATAAAAATAAAAAGCACCCATTTTATTCGAATGGGTGCTTTAGGTTTATGAAAGGTAATAAGCCCATTTTGGGGAATGAGGCCTTTTTCCTATTCTTTTTTATTAAACACGCCAATCATCGCTCGGACAATTCCACCTAAAAATCTCGGCAGTTTAATTGTATAAAATTTCATACTGTCCCTCCTCACAAATCTCACGTCTAACATTTTATTCTTTACCCTAAATCCGTACGCCCTTACCATTTTATTCAAACGAACAAAATCAGTACCGATTTTTCGAGGCTTTTAATCATGGCTTCTTATCACTAATAATATGCCTTCTGAAAATGAAAAAGTACCATAATCGCTAATAAGTTCATTACTTATACATAGTGTGGATCCGAGGGAAATATGACGGTTCTTCAAAGGATATTTGAACCCATCCAGAGTAATCCCGAAAACATCTAGGGTTAATGGCACAAATGAAATATATTTTTTATCCCATCTTTTCTTGAGTGTATATGTGCCTGGCCCTTTTAAAAATGCAATATTGTAACGGTCAATCAGAAAAATTTCCGTTTCAGTTTTGGCGTTTAGCGGATGAATTAAGAGCTGGACATTCGCCAGTAAATGGTCTAGCCTTCCCCCTGTGGCACCAAACAGTTGGATTTTTTCTGGCTGTTGCTTTAATGCCCAGTTTAAAGCTAACTCCATATCGGTTTCATCTTTTTCAGGAATAAATTTTTTTAATTTTGTAACCTTATCTTCGATAACCGCTAATTCCGCTTTTGTTACGGAATCAAAATCGCCAAAGGCAATTGCTGGTGTAATGCTTCTCGATATCAAATGAAATACGCCGCGGTCAACACCCACCCATATTGCATCCTCTTCGATATATTCCGTTAAATCGGGCAGAAGATCCTCCGGACCTCCGGCGAGTATATTAATAATCATCATCTGAACTCCTTTTTGCTAAACAAAAAGCCGGCGTTAAGCCGACTTTGTTTACCCTCTTATATGCGAAATGGCCTTCGCATAATCCGCTTGATTATAAATGGCCGATCCGGCGACAAGGACATTTGCGCCGGCCTCTATACATAGCTTTGCTGTTTCCGGATTGACACCGCCATCGATTTCAATTTCAACTTCTACTCCTTTTTCCACTGCCATTTGTTTTACTTTCTTGATTTTCGGCAGCACCTCAGGAATAAATTTTTGCCCGCCAAATCCGGGATTTACAGACATTAACAGCACCATATCGATATCCCCGATAATATGCTGGATTGACTCTACAGGTGTGGCAGGATTTAAGACAACTCCGGCCTTTACACCAAAGGATTTAATATTTTGAATCGTGCGGTGCAGGTGACGGCATGATTCGACATGGACCGTTATATAATCCGCACCTGCTTTCGCAAAGGCTTCAATATATTGGTCCGGATTTTCAATCATTAAATGAACATCCAGCGGCAGTTTGGTTACCGGACGAATGGCTTCAACGATAAGCGGACCGATTGTGATATTCGGGACAAAATGACCATCCATCACATCTACATGAATGTAATCTGCTCCCCCTTTTTCAACTGCTAAGATTTCTTCCCCTAATTTTGCAAAATCAGCTGAAAGAATGGATGGGGCGATTTTTACCATAACTAGTACCTCGGCTTTCTATCTTTAATTTCCTGGAGGAAATCGACATAATGGTCGTAACGATACGTTGGAATCTCACCAGATTCCACTGCCTGTTTAACACCGCATTTCGGTTCGCTCAGATGAAGGCAGCCGCGGAATTTGCAATTTTCACTTGCCCTTAAGATTTCCGGAAAACAGGAGGTTAAATCCTCTGCTTCGATATCCGTGAAATCCAAAGAGCTAAATCCCGGAGTATCCGCTAATAATCCATTGCCGACTTTTATCAGTTCAACATGTCTTGTTGTATGCTTTCCCCTTCCCAAATGGGTGGAGATATCATTTGTTTTCAATTCCAAGTCTGGTCTTAATACATTCAACAAAGATGACTTGCCAACCCCTGATTGACCGGCAAAAACAGATATTTTATCCTCGAGATGTGGATGCAATAATTCAATGCCTGTTTCCGTCTCGGAAGATGTCATAATCACTTCATAACCGGCGGCCTGATAGTGCGCGGCATACTCCGAAATCTTCTGCTGCTCCACATCATTTGTTAAGTCCATTTTGGTAATACAAATAATCGGCTCAATTTGATTAAATTCAACCAGAACAAGGAAACGATCCAAGAGTACGGTACTAAATTCAGGTTCGACCGCGGAAAAAACCAAAATCGCCAAGTCGACATTCGCAATGGGCGGGCGAACCAATTCATTTTTGCGTTCCTTCACTTCCAAAATGTACCCTTCTTGGTCATTTTCTGCTTGAAAAACAACTTCATCCCCCACAAGGGGAGTGATTTTATTTTTCCGAAACACTCCTCTACCCCGGCACTGAATTAAGTCATCATTGTAAAGAACATAATAAAAACCGCTCAATGCTTTTACAATTTTACCTTCAGGCATAGCAGCCCTCCTTGTAAAAAGATTTAATTAAAAAAGGTTATTCTACGTCGCTGTAATTAATTGTTTCTTCTGCAATAATTTTAGAATCACGAAACACCTGATAGCTGGCTTTTTTACCTTCCACAATAATCAATTTAATTTGCTTTGTTGTTGTTTCTGTAATATAGAAGACATCCGCAGGCACACTCATATTGTGATTCATATCATCAATATAAATCCTTACCTCTTGTTTTTGTCCAGGCTGGCCTGGCAAAGGAGGTTCGAAATTAATGGTAACTTCTTTCGTTATTTCCTTAGGGGGTTTTTCTTCTTTTCCTTTTGAGACAATCACGGTGACTTTATCACCTTTTTGAAGCTGAGTTCCTTGTTTAGGTTCTTGTGAAATAATCATACCCTTTGGAATGGTTTCATTATATTGTTCCTGAGAAGCATCTAACGTTACACCAACCGATGCCGCATAATCCTGTGCAGCTTTTACACTATATTGTGTTAGATCCATTAATACAATTTTTTCCGGGCCCTTACTAACTTCAAATTCCAAAACAGTATCCTCAGGAACCACCTTTTTCCCGCCGGAAGGATTTTGGCTGAGAATCGTTCCTGGTTCGCTGTCATCGTTTTTCTCAGTCTTCTTTATATCTTTAAAATTCTGATTATCCAACAAACGAACAACATCATCATATTGCCGGCCCACATAATCGGATAGTTCATATTTTTCTTTTCCTGTACTTATATAAAGTGTTACCTTTGATTGTTCTTTAACGACTGTAGCCGCTTCAGGATTCGTTTTAATAACACTGCCTTTTTCGATTTCATCGTCAGTTAGTTTAATTTTCTTATCAATAGTCAGTCCCTGTTGTCTTAACTTTGAAATCGCATCGTCTTCCTTCATTCCGCTGACATCAGGAATTTTGACATCCTTTGCGGTAATTAATCCCGGAACAAAATAGGCGGATAGTCCAAGCAAAACCAGTAAAACTAAAAGAGAAGTAAGAACGATTGGCCATTTTCTTCGCTTTTTATTTGCCCCTTTTCCTTGTTTCGAATCAGAAGTGCCACCCGAACCGCCAGTGTTTTTTTCACTGCTGTGAACAATTGTTTCATCTAGATTCTTTAATGACTTATCATTTGTAATAATTGGGATAGCCTTCGTCGCTTCATCATCAATCGGTATGATAAATTTTGGTTCAAACAGTCGATCAGGATCAAGCGCAGTCCGTAAATCTTCCTCCATTTCATCGACGGTATCATAGCGATGAAATGGATCTTTTGCCGTTGCTTTTAAGACGATATTTTCTACGCTCTGTGGAATATTAGAGTTCCATCTTCTGACGGACGGAGTTTCGGATTGTAAATGCTTTAGAGCAATTGATACGGCTGATTCTCCGGAAAAAGGAAGTCTGCCGGTCAATAATTCGAACATAACAATCCCCAGTGAGTATATATCTGACTTTCGAGTGGCCATACCGCCCCGGGCCTGCTCTGGCGATAAATAATGGACAGACCCAAGAACTGAATTGGTCTGCGTAATACTAGTGGCACTTAAAGCCATAGCAATACCAAAATCCGTAATTTTAACATTCCCATCATGGTCTACCAAAATATTATGCGGTTTAATATCACGATGAATGATATGGTTATGATGAGCATGAGAAATAGCCGAGGTCAATTGCTTCATAATTTCAATTGCCTCTTCCACCTTAAGAGGAGAATTTTGCTGTATGTATTGTTTCAGTGTATTTCCATCTACAAATTCCATAACGATATAATATAAATCGTCTTCTTCGCCGACATCAAATATATTAACAATGTTTGGGTGTGCAAGGCTTGTAGCAGATTGTGCTTCTCGATGAAACCTCCGAATAAACTCTTCATCATTTGCAAAATCAAGCCGCAGCATTTTAACCGCAACGTCCCGGTCAAGGATCATATCATGAGCAAGGTAAACGTTGGCCATGCCGCCTCCGCCAATCATATCAATGATTTTATAGCGGCCGCTTAGTCTTTTACCAATCAACATTACATACCACCCTCACTGGCTTCAAAAAACTCTACTATAGCCAATGTAATGTTGTCTTCTCCGCCATTTTCATTTGCAAGTGAGATAAGGGTTTTCGCTTTTTCCTCGAGAAGGCCGCTGCTTAACAGCGTATCTTTCATCCTTGTTCCACTGACTTTATTGGAAAGACCGTCAGAACATAAAAGGAGTAAATCGCCTTCTTCGAAAGTGATTGTTTTAATATCCATTTCGACTGTTTTTTCCGTCCCCAATGCCCTCAGCAATACATTTTTACGAGGATGATGCTCCGCATCCTCTTTGGAAATTTGTCCGGTTCTGACTAATTCATTAACAAGGGAATGGTCTTCGGTAATTTGCTTAAAACCAGATTCATTCAGAATATAACCGCGGCTGTCGCCTATATTTGCCATTGTCGCAAACAAACTCGTGGCGATGGCAGCAACAATCGTCGTCCCCATCCCGTCACATTCCGTATGGCTTAAGGCATGTTCAAAAAGAATTTCATTTACCTTTTTAATATGCTCCTCGAGCCACGTTTCGGCCGTCTCAGCATCTTTAATTCCTTTCGTTTTTTCCCATTCTTGTTTTAAATGCGATACGCTCATTTCACTTGCTACATCACCCGCACGGTGGCCGCCCATCCCATCGGCTACGATGGCAAGGCGGTCCCCGTCAAGGTTAATAAAAACTCCCCCGGCATCCTCATTGTGAAGACGCACTTTCCCTCGGTCTGTTTGAAATACTTCTTTCATACCTTTACATCGTCTCCTCTTTTCGCTCCTTTGCACGAAGCTGCCCGCATGCTGCATCAATATCATGTCCGTGCTCCCGGCGAATGGTTACATTTATACCACGCGTTTTTAGCGTCTTCTCAAAAGCAAAAATCTTTTCTCTAGGCGTGCGGACGTAATCCCTTTCCGGAACGTAGTTAACAGGTATCAGATTCACATGGCATTTAAGCCCTTTTATCAGTTCTGCCAATTCTTCGGCATGCTCAACTGAATCGTTAACACCGCCAAAGAGCCCATACTCAAAACTTATTCTTCTGCCTGTCTTATCGATATAATACCGCACTGCTTTCATTAAGTCATCAAGTTTAAAAGCTTTATTAATCGGCATTAACCTTGACCTTAATTCCGTATTAGGAGCATGCAGGGAAATGGCAAAATTAATTTGCATATTTTCATCGGCAAATTGATAGATTTTCGGGATAATACCGCTTGTTGAAACAGTGATATGACGCGCCCCGATATTTAACGCCTTTTCGTGATTAATAATTTTTAGAAACGACAGCATATTATCGTAATTATCAAAAGGCTCGCCAATACCCATAATGACAACGGAACTGACGCGTTCCTCTGATTCATCAAGAGCTTGCTGGACCTTGACAACCTGCGCAACGATTTCACCAGCTTCTAAATGTCTTTTTAAGCCGCCAAGAGTGGAAGCACAAAAGGTACAGCCAATTCTGCAGCCAACCTGAGTCGTTACACAAACTGAGTTTCCATAATCGTGACGCATTAAAACTGTCTCAATGGAATATCCATCATGAAGCTCAAAAAGAAATTTGATCGTTCCATCCGAGGATGTTTGCTGAATAACCGTATTTAAGGTAGTAATCTGAAACGCGGCGTCCATTTTCTCTCTTAATCCTATGGATAAATTGCTCATATCCTCAAAAGAAGTGACCCGTTTTTTATAAAGCCAGTCAAAAATTTGCTCGGCTCTAAATGGTTTTTCGCCATTCTCTTTCAGCCATTCCTTTAAATCTTGAAGCTCAAGTGAGTAAATCGATTTCTTTTTGTCCAATGCTGTATTCTTCTCTGCTGTATTTAATTGTTCCAATCGTTACACCTTCCTTTTTAAAGCGGCTATATAAAAGCCGTCTGACCCAAAATCCTGTGGGAATATTTGCAAATCAAATCCAGTAATGAGCGGTTGAATCGCTTCTGGCATCCTGTTTTTGAATGATAAATCTCCCTCAAACTCCGGATTGTTGTCTAAAAATGTCTTTACTGTATGTTCATTTTCCTCTTTATCTACTGTACAAGTACTATATACAAGGGTGCCGCCTTTCTTAAGTAAAGGAGCAACTGATGTTAATAGACTTTGTTGAATACTGCTTAAACGCTCTAAATCCTTTTCGGTCTTGGTATACTTCATATCAGGCTTTCTTCTCATCACCCCAAGCCCTGAGCATGGTGCATCAAGCAAAATGTGATGAAATGATTCCTGCTTGAACTTTTCCTGCAGCAATCTTGAATCAGAGACATTTGTCTTTATATTTGTTAACCCTAATCGGCGGGCATTTTCATTGATAAGTCTTACTTTGTGCTGATGAAGGTCAACGGAAATCACTTCGCCAGTATTTTGCATCTTTTCAGCAATATGCGTGCTTTTACCTCCAGGGGCTGCACAAGCATCAAGGACAAATTCATTTTTTTCAGCGCCTAATGCATAAGCTACAAGCATCGAACTTTCATCTTGAATTGTGAACATTCCATATTTAAATGCAATGCTAGTAGCCAGATTGCCCTTTAACGACCTAATCGCTTCGGGAATAATCGGGCTTTTTTCAATTTCAAACCCCTCTTCTTCCAGCACCTGAGCGCATTCATCTCGAGAAATCTTGGTGAGATTGACTCTGGCAATTTGCATCGGTGCCGTCAGATTGATCTCACACATTTCTTTTGTTTTTTCATAGCCAAATTGGCTGACCCAGCGGCCCACAAGCCATAATGGGTGACTCGTTTCCAGTGATAATCTTTCAATTGGGTCGGAAACTTCATTTAAAGATGGAAGTCCTTCTCTTTGAATGCTTCTAAGCACGCCATTAACCAAACCTGCAATTCCTTTATGTCCGCGTTTTTTGGCAATTTCTACTGCTTCAAAGATGGCAGCACGATCAGGAATTCGGTCAAGATAAACCATTTGATAAACGGTAAGTCTAAGTAAATGAATAATCCAATCCGCCAATTTTTTATGGTCTTTTATAAAAGGCTTGAGAAAGAAATCTAAGGCCATTCTTCTTTGTAACGTTCCATAGGTTAATTCCGTTAATAAGCCGATATCCTTTGGCGAAATTTGATTATTATTGATTGCATGATTAAGAAGCAGATTGCTGTAGGACTGATTTTTTTCTATTGTAACAAGAAGGTCCATTGCCGCTTCTCGTACATTCGTTCTCGCTTTGGTTGTCATTTTATTCTCCTAATTTACTGCCTGTTGAAATTTTCGAACCCGCTCCCCGTAAAAATTGCTCGCTGGCCATTTTTGTTTTTCCGGATGGCTGCAGTTCGATAATTTTAATCGCCGTATCATCTCCGGTGCTGACCGTTAAGCCGTCCGGCTCAATGTTGATGATTGTCCCGGGTACGTCCTGCTTGGCATTTATAATTTTCTCCGCTTGCCAAATTTTTAACACCTGGCCATCTAACATCGTAAAAGCAACAGGCCATGGATTTAAGCCGCGAATTTGATTATATATTTCAGCGCCTGTTTTGGCCCAATTGATTTTTTCCTGTTCTCGCTTAATATTGGGAGCAAAGGTCGCCTCGCTGTCATTCTGCGGCACTGGGTTTAATTTGCCCTCGAGAAGCCTAGGCAATGTTTCTGAAAGTAGTTTGGCACCTGCCGCACTAAGTTTTTCATGAAGTGTACCAACGTTATCATCTTCGGCAATTGAAACTTCCACTTTTGATAGCATATCACCGGCATCTAATTTCTCGACCATATACATGATGGTAACACCTGTTTTCTTTTTCCCCTGCATAATAGCATAGTGGATTGGCGCTCCGCCGCGTAATTCCGGAAGCAAGGAAGCATGGACATTGATACAGCCAAATTTTGGGGCATCCAGCAGCTCCTTTGGTAAAATTTGACCAAAGGCTGCCGTTACAATTAAGTCCGGCTTCAAAGCGAGGATTTTACTGAGCTCTTCTGAATGACGAATTTTTTCCGGCTGCAAGACAGGGATCCCCTGCTTTACCGCTTCTACCTTAACAGGTGGCGGCGTTAAAACCTTTTTTCTACCTACAGGCCTGTCTGGCTGGGTTACCACGCCAATTACCTCGTATCCATCTTCAATAATTTGTCGCAAAATTGGCACTGAAAAATCGGGTGTACCCATAAAAACAATTTTCGTCATTCAGCCTCTACTCCTTTTAACTCATCTTCCTCGAGATATCGCAATACCTTTGACGTAAACAATATCCCGTCTAAATGGTCGATTTCATGCTGAATAGCCCGTGCCAGGAACCCTTCAGCCTCCACTATATATTTTCTGCCTTTTCGGTCCAAGGCCTCAATTTTCACGAAATTTGGTCTTGATACTTCCCCAAACAAATTGGGAAAGCTTAAACAGCCTTCCGGTCCTGTTTGTTCTCCGGCTGTTTCGAGAACACAAGGATTTATCATTTCAATCGTCCCTGATTCATCATCAATGTCGACGATCGCCACGCGGGCGTCTACACCAATTTGTGGAGCGGCAAGCCCCACCCCATCAAATTCAATCATGGTGTCATACATATCATCTAGCATTTTTGCCAGTTTTTTATCAAACTTCACTACCTCTTGGCATTTTGTTTCCAGTATCTCCGCAGGGTAGTTTACAATTTTACGTATCGCCAAAACGGTTCCTCCAATAAGCTTATTAACTTGTTTAATCTCTAGCTGCAGCGCCTAGGGGCTCGGGGTCATAAGCCAATCCGACAAGAAGGCTAAAGAACAGCCTTCTCGCCGGCTCGTCTTATGCCTGTCGCCCCTGAGCAAGGCGCTTCCGCTTTTATAATCATTTTCACCCAGATTACATCAGGATAAACGGATTTACGTCAACGGAAACAAGAAGTCCGTTTTTCGCCTCATTTTGATGCTGATCAATGATTGTTTTCAATGTTTTTGTCAGGTTCGGTTCCCGCTTGTATTTTATCAGACATTGATAGCGATATCTATTATTAATCCTTGCGATTGGCGAGACTGAGGGGCCAAGAACAACCGCCTGATTAGAAACCTGTGATCTCAAGAAACGGGCAATTTTTTCTGTCGCGGACATGACTGTCATCAACTGCTCATGACTGACCGTAATAAGAGCAAGAAAATAAAAAGGCGGATAATGGTGCATTTTTCGGACAAACATTTCCCGCTGATAAAAAAGGTCATAGTTCTGTGTTCCGGCCAGCTCGATGCTGTAGTGTTCCGGAGTATAGGTTTGAATAATTACCTCTCCGGGGAGCTGATGACGCCCAGCCCGGCCGCTTACCTGTGTTAATAATTGAAAGGTTTTTTCTGATGACCGGAAGTCAGGCAAATGAAGCATCGTATCAGCGGAAAGCACACCGACAAGCGTAATATTAGGGAAGTCCAGCCCTTTTGCAATCATTTGCGTTCCCAATAAAATATCCGCTTTGCCGTCCTGAAACTCCTTCAGCAATCTTTCATGTGAACCCTTACGGCCTGTTGTGTCCACATCCATCCGAATGACCCTGGCCTCGGGCAAAATTTTTCCAAGTTCGTCCTCAACCTTTTGCGTCCCTGTTCCAAAGTAGCGGATATATTCGCTTGAACACTCAGGGCATATCTTTGGAACCGGGCTTTCAAAACCGCAATAGTGACATTTCATTTGAACTCCGGCCCGATGGTAGGTAAGCGAGATGTCACAGTTAGGACAGCTGACAACATAACCGCAATCCCTGCACATGACAAACGAAGAATGTCCGCGTTTATTTAAAAATAAAACGGACTGCTGGTTTTTTTCAAGCCTGTCCTTAAGCATTTCAAAAAGTTTCGTGGAAAACATAGAACGGTTCCCGGCGCGTAGCTCTTCACGCATATCAATAATTTCCACGGACGGTAATGCTTGATTATTCATTCGTGTCGGCAAGGACAAAAGATGGTAAACCTTCTTTTGCGCTCTCGCAAACGATTCTAAAGACGGAGTGGCACTCCCTAATACAACCGGACAAGAATAGGTTTTCGCTCTTTCAATCGCCACATCTTTAGCATGATAGCGCGGCATTTCCTCTTGTTTATA
This sequence comes from Neobacillus sp. PVCKKU3, assembly GCF_058323225.1. Taxonomy (NCBI): domain Bacteria; kingdom Bacillati; phylum Bacillota; class Bacilli; order Caryophanales; family Bacillaceae; genus Neobacillus; species Neobacillus sp. PVCKKU3. The sequence continues at coordinate 53,670 of NZ_JBLVQN010000012.1, read as the reverse complement.
ACTTGTCTCATGCTCTTCATCGATAATGATAATGCCGATATTTTCAAACGGGGCAAAGATAGCGGATCTTGCACCGACCGCTACCTTAACCTGTTTCCGTTGGATTTTCCGCCATTCATCGTACTTTTCACCTGCCGATAAACCGCTGTGGAGCACCGCAACCTGATCACCGAATCTTCCTTTAAACCGATTGACCATCTGCGGTGTAAGAGCAATCTCGGGAACAAGAACAATTGCTTCCTTGCCTTTTGCAATGACCTCCTGAATGGATTGCAGGTAAATTTCTGTTTTACCGCTGCCAGTAACCCCATAAAGCAGAAATACCTCATGTTGATTTCCTTCAATCGAATCAAGAATCGGTTTAATGGCTGTGGTTTGGGCCTCTGTCAAGGGCAGCGGGCTGGTTTGTTCAAAGGTGCGGTTTTCATATGGGTCCCGGTAGACTTCTTTTTCCGCTTCCCAAAGCAGTTTCTTTTCAACAAGGGCTTTAACTGTGGTCGAGGAGACTTTAATCTTTTCGGTTAATTGCCGCAATTCAATTTCACTGTCGTGTTCTATAAAATACGCCAGCACTTGCTTCTGCTTATCCGCGTTTCCAGGCAGCCTCTCCAGCTCTAGCTTCATGTCCTGCACACCTATAGCAGGGCCTATCACATGGACAAGTTTTTTCCTAACCTTTTCCTTGACTTCATATAAGACCTCAAGAAGCCCTTCAGCTGAAGCCCGCTGTAGATAGGAAACAAGGCCATTTTTTAATGCTATCTCCCAATTGAGCGTGCTGCTGTTAGCAAAGTATGGCTGGAGCGGCAATTGCAAATCCGCGACGGCCGCACCAGGGGCAAGTTTTACCTTTTTTTCGTACTTAGCTTTTAAAGCCGCGGGAAGCATGACCTGAAAGGCAAAAATCTTAAAGCATAGGGTATGGTCTGTCAGCCAAGTTCCAAGCTTTAATAATTCCTGATTCAAAACCGGCACAAGGTCCATCGGTTCAATAATTTCCCTTAACTGTTTGAATTCGGACTCACGCTTCACCTCAATAACAAACCCTTGAATATGACGCGGGCCAAACGGAACGACGACTCTCATTCCCGGTTGAATCGTCTCCTCCCATTGGGATGGAATAAGATAATCGAATGCTTTATCTGTTTGTTTAGCCGGCACATCTACAATGACACTGGCAATTTTCATTTTTTCTCCAAATCCTTAAGAAGTGCAGCAATTTCTTCAATAATTTTCGCGGCGACGTCCGCTTTAGACATCAAAGGCAAGTCAACAATTGAGCCGTCACGTTTGTATAGGGTGACGATGTTTGTATCTGTGCCAAATCCCGCTCCCTCGGACTTCACATTGTTTGCGACAATCATATCAGCATTTTTTGTTAACAATTTTTTTCGAGCATATTCATCGACATTACTTGTTTCCGCCGCAAAACCAATCAGCACCTGATTTTTCTTTCTTTGGCCAAGTTCAAACAATATATCCTTTGTCCGTTCAAGCTCTAACGATGTGCCGCCAGGCTGTTTTTTCACCTTTTCATCATAAGCAATTTTGGGACGGTAATCAGCAACAGCCGCTGTTTTTATCACAATATCCGCCTTATCAAAAACTTCTATACAAGCGTTATACATATCCTCCGCGCTCTCCACCTTGACTAAGTCAACACCAGAGGGAGCGGTTATTTGAACCGGACCGGAAATCAATACTACACGGGCCCCTTGCTTCCTAGCTTCTTCTGCAATGGAATAACCCATTTTTCCACTTGAATGATTGGATATAAAACGGACAGGGTCAATTTTTTCCCTTGTCGGTCCAGCCGTAATCACGACTGTTTTCCCTTTAAGCGGTTTAAATTCCTTTTTGGCAAAAAAACCTTGGATTAATTCAACAATTTTCTCTGGTTCTTCTAAACGTCCTTTGCCAACATAGCCGCAGGCAAGATAGCCTTCGCTTGGTTCGATGAAGCGATATCCATAGTCCGCTAAAGTGTCAAGATTCTTTTTAACCGCTGGGTGGTCATACATATGAACGTTCATGGCTGGTGCAATCCAGACAGGTGCCGTTGTTGCAAGCAGCATAGTCGTGACCATATTATCAGCAATCCCGCCCGCCAATTTGGCGATCGTATTGGCAGTGGCTGGTGCCACGAGGACCAAATCGGCCCAGTCGGCTAAGTCGATATGGGCAATGACCTGCGGATTTTTTTCATCAAATGTATCTGTATAAACTTCATGGCGTGAAAGTGCTTGGAAGGTTAATGGGGTTACGAATTGGCTGGCTGATTCGGTAATTATAACCTTTACTTGGGCACCGGCTTGAACGAGTTTGCTTGTCAAGGCCGCTGCTTTGTAAACAGCAATTCCACCTGTTACGCATAATAATATTTTTTTATTGGTTAACATACTTTTCCCCCGCTTTATGTAAACACTTTTTCCTCTATTATGATTGAATTTTACTTATTTTTCACCTTTTACTATTTGAATTCGACAAAATTCTATTAATGGGTCTATTGATTTCCGTTCCACTAAGGGAATCTTTCTTGAATAATCATCGCAGGGACAGGCTGCTCTTTGCCTGTCCCGAGGCGCTCGCTTTCCGCGGGCGGTACGGGGCCTCCTCGGCGCTTAAGCGCCTGTGGGGTCTCCCCTGCCCCGTACTCCCGCAGGAGTCGAGCGCCTTCCGCTCCAATCAACAGAAGGAAAAATGCATTCATAAGTTTTACGAAAAATAAAAAGGCTGACTGTTATGTCAAGCCTTCGTTAAATGGTTTTCTACATTTATTCAGCAGAGTTATCTGCTTTTTTGGCAATGCGGTAGGTTAGCTCGCCACTGTAAATTTCCTCAAGTGCTTTTCCAACATATTTGTAGGAAACGTATTTTGGCAGTCTTTCGTCTTTTGCCTGCGACATGGCGCGGGCACGCTTAGCTGCCACGGATACCAACGAATATTTTGAATCAATTTTTTCCAGCAATGAATCGATAGAAGGGTATAACATTCTAATCAACCTCCAGCAATTTTTTATAACGTTTTTCTACTCGTTCCCTGCGGCAATGCTCCGCAACTACAATCGCTTTAATGCGTTCGCAGGCGAGTTCCACTTGGTCATTCTCAACAACATAATCATATAATTCCATCATTTCAATTTCTTCACGGGCTGTCAGCATCCGATTATGAATAATATCTTCTGTTTCCGTTCCTCTTGTCACAATTCGGTTTTTTAATTCCGATAGACTTGGCGGCATCAGAAAAATAAATAAACCTTCAGGGAATTTTTCACGAACTTGGCGGGCACCCTTGACCTCTATCTCTAGGAAAACATCCTTGCCTTCATCTAGGGTTTGCCGGACGTAATCCACTGGCGTGCCATAATAGTTACCAACAAATTCAGCATACTCAAGCAGCTTGCCGTGCCTGATCATTTCCTCAAACTCTTCGCGGGTTCGGAAAAAATAATCCACTCCATCCACTTCTCCAGCACGAGGCTTTCGGGTTGTAACTGAAATAGAATATTCAAAAGCCGTATCAGGCTGTGAAAAAATCTCTTTTCGTACAGTTCCTTTACCAACCCCTGATGGACCGGAAAGTACAATTAACAATCCTTTTTCTGGCATATTACTAAAATCCTACCCTTCTTCAATAGTATCCTCACGGTCCGTTAAGCGGTGCGCTACTGTCTCAGGCTGAACGGCGGAAAGAATAACATGGTCACTATCCATTACAATAACAGCCCGAGTCCGTCTTCCGTATGTAGCATCGATTAATGACCCGCGGTCCCGGGCATCTTGGATAATTCTTTTTATAGGAGCTGATTCGGGACTTACGATAGAAATAATTCGATTTGCCGATACAATATTACCAAAACCAATATTAATTAATTTAATTGCCATGAAAATCATCCAATCATTAATAATATATTTTGACCGTGTCAATGCATTTCTAAACAAATCCTATTCGATATTTTGAACCTGCTCCTTCAGTTTCTCAAGCAAGCTTTTCATCTCAACTGCCTTCTTGGCAATTTTTGCATCATTTGCTTTTGACCCGATGGTATTGACCTCTCGATTCATCTCCTGAACGATAAAATCAAGTTTTCTTCCAATCGGTTCAGCTTCATTTAATGTTTGCACAAACTGCTCCAGATGGCTTGTCAATCTGGTAATCTCTTCATTAATATCGGCTTTTTCGGCAAAAACAGCCACTTCTGTCAAAAGCCTTGTCTCGTCCACCTGACCGCCGGTAAACTCCTGCATTCTCTTTAAAACTCGCTCCTTGTATAGCTGAACCACTTCAGGCGCATAATTTTGGAGCTCCTTTACATGGGTTTCCAACTGGGCAATAATAGCAAGCAAGCCTTTCTTTAAAACTGCGCCTTCCGCGAGCCTCATTTGTTTCAACAGGATGACCGCTTCCTCTGTAGCGGATAGCACTAAATTTTCAAGCTCTTCATTACCGGCTTCATTTTCTTCAATATGTAATAGGTCTGCACGAAGGAGCAAATCCTGAAGGGTTACTTTTCCTTCAAATCCATATCTGCTCTTTGCCTGTTCGATAAACTGATAATATTCATCAATCAATTTCCAATCAACTTGAAGTTTTCGAGTAATTAGACCTGCACCTTCAATGTTGATATATACCTCCGACCGGCCACGGCGGATATACTGATTCAGCTTCTTCTTAATTTTATCTTCTATTTTTAATAGCTGTCTTGGCATTCGAATATTTATTTCAGTAAAGCGGTGATTAACCGACTTCACTTCGGCATTCACGATAAAGAAATCCGATTCTGCCCGGCCTCTTCCAAAGCCTGTCATACTTACAACCATCTAGGCGCACATCCATTCTTTGAATTTATGCTATAAGCCAAAAAATCCAAAAGGTAATAGAATGGATTCTATTACCTTTTGGATTATAACACACTTTATTTCGTTTTTCTTAATAAAAATGAGCCTGCCAGTAAAAAAGTTGGGATGGAGGATAATCCGATAATCAACAGCCAATCCTTTGCAGCGATTGGAAGGGTGTGGAAGATCGGCTGCAGCGGCGGATAGTAGATTACTACCAACACCATTAGCAATGATGATATAACTGCCCATACAAGGTATTGGTTACCAAAAGGGTTTCTTGACAGGACAGATTTCTCACTGCGGCAATCGAAGACATGGATCAGCTGAGCCATAACAAGGGTGGCAAAAGCAACAGTCTGAGCATATTGCAGCTGTGATGGGTCATTATGATAGACAATCATGAAGGCAAAAAGCGTCACCAGTCCGATTAAAAAGCCGCGGGAGACTACCTTCCAGCCAAGTCCACGTGAGAATACTCCTTCATTAGGACTTCTCGGCCCACGTTTCATAACGTTTTCCTCCGGGCGATCAAGTCCAAGTGCCATCGCAGGCAGTCCATCTGTCACCAGGTTTACCCAAAGGATCTGGATTGGCACGAGCGGCAAAGGAAGCCCCAGAAGCATGGCAAACAACATTACCAAAATTTCACCGACGTTTGAAGCTAACAAGTAACGGACGAACTTGCGGATATTTTCATAAATATTTCTGCCTTCTTTGATGGCTGCTTTAATGGTAGCAAAATTATCGTCTAGTAAAACGAGTGCCGAAGCCTCTTTAGCTACATCCGTTCCGGTGATACCCATGGCTACGCCAATGTCTGCAGCTTTGATGGCAGGAGCATCATTGACGCCATCCCCTGTCATCGCTACAATATGACCTCTGTTCTGAAGGGCTTTAACAATTTTCAGTTTATGTTCTGGTGATACCCTGGCAAAAACCGAAACATCTTCCACCACATTTTCTAAATCCTCAACTGACATTTCAGATAATTGCTTACCGTCAAGCACCTTGCTCTTACTCGTTAAGATCCCAAGCTGAGCTGCAATTGCTTTAGCGGTGATGGCATGGTCGCCGGTAATCATGACAGTTTTTATGCCTGCCTCTTTACACTCTTTAACGGCTAATTTCACTTCAGGTCTTGGCGGGTCAATCATCCCTTGGACACCAATAAATGTCAATTTGCTTTCAGCTTCTTTTTCGCTGAAAATGTACGTGTTCGCAGGAATTGGCTTAAAGGCAATCGCAATCGTCCTTAATGCCTGTGATGCCAGATTGTCAATCGCGGATTGAACCTTTTGGTTTGTTTCCTTGTTTAAATATTGGGTTCTCCCGTCCCAAAGAATCGATTCACTGATTCCCAAAATAACATCCGGGGCCCCTTTGGTGATGATAAAATGCCTGCCCTGTTTGTCTTTGACATGGATGCTCATCATTTTTCTTGAGGAATCGAAAGGAAATTCATTCATAATGGTAAATTCCTCAAGTAGCTTTGGACGACTAAAACCTGCCTTCATGGCACTTACCAAAAGCGCGCCTTCCGTTGGATCACCGTCAAGAATATAGTCCTCACCTTTAAGGTTTATCTCAGAATGGTTGCATAGCATCCCAAAAATCAGCATTTGCTGCAAGGCTTTTTCATCCTTAGGGTGAACCTTCTTTTCATGCCGGAAAAAATCACCCTTTGGCTGATAGCCGCCACCGTCAACTGTCCATGTTTGGCCGCCGCTCCAGAGATGGGTTACCGTCATTTTGTTTTGTGTCATGGTTCCCGTTTTATCGGAACAAATGACTGATGCACAGCCGAGGGTTTCAACTGCCGGCAGTTTGCGGACAATTGCCTTTTGCTTGATCATTTTTTGGACACCCAAGGATAAAGCTACCGTCACGATTGCCGGCAGACCCTCAGGTATTGCCGCTACTGCTAAGGAAACGCCTGCCAAAAACATTGTATAAATATCATGTCCCTGAATCACACCAACCACTACTACTAGAAAGGTCAGAAGAAGTGCCACTGTAATTAGAATTTTCCCTAACTGTTCGAGCCTCCGCTGCAGCGGTGTTTCTTGGGATTCTGCTGTTTGCAAAAGTCCGGCAATCTGACCCATCGCTGTTTTCATACCTGTAGCAATGGCTACACCCACACCGTTGCCTCTCGTTACCATCGTTCCCATAAAGGCTGTATTTTCCATATCGCCAATGCCAGGATTTTCATTCGTCAGCTTTTCCGTAATTTTCGAAACGGGTACAGATTCACCGGTCAGCGCTGATTCCTCGATTTCCAAACTTTTCGATTCAATCAGACGAACATCCGCACCAATCCGGTCGCCGCTTGTAAATTTTAAAATATCGCCCACGACGATTTCCTTTGACGGAATCTTAATCCATTTTCCATCTCTTAGCACTGAGACCTGCGGAGCTGATAACTCCTTTAAGGCCTGAAGTGACTTTTCTGCTCTCCGTTCTTGGAAGAAGCCAAGAAATCCATTGATAATGACAATGGCAATGATCGCGATTGCATCGATATATTCACCAAGCAGCCCCGATATTAACGTTGCTGCAAGGAGCACCAACACCATGAAATCTTTAAATTGGCTAAAAAATAAGAGTAAAGCCGATTGCTTCTCCCCTTCTTCTAGCTCATTTAAACCATATTGCTTTACCCTTTTTTTCACTTCCTCTGCTGATAATCCAGATGAAAAGTCGGTTTCTAGAGCCTTTTCAACTTGATTTATCTCCATCTCATGGAACTTCATCCGACCATCTCACTTCCCCCTTAGCTCTAATTCTAATGACAAGCCTGTGAATCTCTGCATTAAAAAATAGTTGCGGCCAATGCATTTGCACTCTCAAGCAAGAACTCTATAGACAGCTTATTCAGGGTCGTCCAAAAAAATGCTATGATAAAAGACAGATTCTCAATTGAAAGGTTATACTTATATAGAAAACTATTGTTAATAGAAAAGGATGTTCACCATGTCATTTGATGGTTTATTTACAAACGCGATTAGTCATGAACTTTCCCGTGCCCTAAAAGGCGGGCGGATTAATAAAGTTCATCAGCCTTATAAAAATGAAATTATTATAACGATTCGAGCTGGAGGGGTTAATCACAGACTGCTTTTATCTGCCCATCCGAGCTATGCCAGAGCACAGCTTACCACCGAAACCCACGAAAACCCTAGTGAGCCGCCAATGTTTTGTATGCTGCTAAGGAAGCATATTGAGGGTCATATTTTAGAGGATTTATATCAAGTTGAAACCGACCGAATGATTATTTTTGAAATCAAAGGCCGGAATGAAATTGGCGATATCAGTTATAAGCAATTAATTATCGAAATTATGGGCAGGCACAGTAATATCATCTTAGTTGATAAAACCCGGAATATTATTTTGGACAGTATCAAACACGTGTCGTTTGCTGTTAACAGTCACAGGGCCATCCTGCCTGGACAGCCATTTGTGTTCCCGCCTGAGCAAAACAAGCAAAATCCATTTCTGGCAAATGAAGAGGATGTTGTAAAGGGCATCGATTTTAATGCAGGACGTCTTGACCGCCAACTCGTGGAGCAGTTCGCTGGCATTTCGCCGCTGTTTGCGAAAGAGGTCATTTTTCAAAGCGGACTTGCCAATCGGACGACTGTGCCCAAAACATTTTTAAGCCTAATTAAAAAAATTCAATCAGGGGCAATTTCACCGTCTATCATCGCTGCTCCCGAAAAGGAAGCCTTTTATTTGTTTCCGCTTGAGCACCTGAAAGGTGAGGTGAAGAGTTTTTCCAGCCTTAGCGAAACGTTGGAGCGTTATTATTTCGGCAAGGCGGAACGGGACAGGGTCAAACAGCAAGGGAACGATATTGAGAAGCTTATTACGAATGAAAAAGAAAAAAATGAAAAGAAAATAGATAAACTGGAAGCAACCCTTAAGGAAGCGGAAAAAGCCGATGAATATCAGCGTTACGGGGAATTGTTAACAGCGAATCTCTATGCCGCCAAAAAGGGAATGAAAGAAATCGAGGTTCTTGATTATTATGATGAAAACGGCGGAACGATTGTCATTCCACTTGACCCTCGGAAATCTCCTTCTGATAACGCGCAAAAATATTTTTCCAAGTATCAGAAAGCGAAAAACGCGGTTTCGATTGTCATCGAACAGATTGAAAAAGCGCGCGTTGAAGCAGCTTATTTTGACAGCCTACTGCAGCAGGTCCAGTCTGCTTCCCCAAGAGATTTGCAGGAGATTCGCGATGAGCTTGTGGAGGGCGGATATATTCGCGACCGTAAAAAACGGAACGGCAAAAAAGTGCAAAACGCCAAGCCGGTTCTTGATTTCTATCAGTCCTCTGATGGAACTGAAATTATCGTTGGAAAAAATAATAAACAAAATGACTATCTGACTAATAAGCTTGCGGCAAGGGATGAAATTTGGCTGCATACAAAGGACATTCCCGGTTCGCATGTCGTTATTCGCAGTAAGGAACCATCTGAAGGGACCATTCACGAAGCCGCAATGCTGGCATCCTATTTTAGCAAGGCGAAAAATTCCAGTTCAGTTCCGGTTGATTTTACAAAAGTGCGACACGTCAAAAAGCCTAGCGGTGCTAAGCCCGGATTTGTCATTTATGACCATCAGCAGACGGTTTACGTGACGCCGGATGAGGAAATGGTACTGAAATTAAAAAGATAAATAAAAAGCCCTGGATTGACATCCGGGGCTTTTATATTACTCGTACTGTTTGCTCCACTCACTAGGATTCTTACTCCATGCAAGCAGGCTTTCCTGATCATCCTGGCTGATATAGCCTTTTTCAATGGCCGTCTCAACTAGTGAAGGAAAATCAGTCAAGGAGTAACTTGTAATTCCTTCCGCAGCAAATGCTTCTTTACCTTTTTCAAGACCGTATGTAAAAATGGATACGACCCCAAGTACTTCACAACCTGCTTCTCTAAGGGCCTCTACAGCTGTGATGACACTACCGCCGGTGGAGATTAAATCTTCAACCACAACCACTTTTTGTCCCTGCTCGACTTTTCCTTCAATCTGATTCCCTTTGCCATGGCCCTTTGCTTTAGAGCGAACATAGCACATTGGCAAATCCATCAGCTCGCTGACCCAGGCAGCGTGAGGAATACCGGCAGTTGCTGTTCCAGCCACCACTTCAGTACCAGGAAAATTCTCGGCGATTAGTTTTTGCAGCCCACTGGCAATAGCCCTGCGGACGGCAGGATAGGATAAGGTGAGCCGATTGTCACAATAAATGGGGGAACGAAGCCCTGAAGTCCAAGTAAATGGATTTTGCGGGCTTAATCCCACCGCGTTAATGTCTAGTAATTTTTCAGCAATAGTGTGTTTCATTGATGTACTCCCTTCCATGCTTCCATCCAGTGTTCATAGCTTTTAAGAGGATCAGCCGACCTTGTGATTGAACGCCCGACAACAATCGCACTGACACCTGCAGATCTTGCAAATTCTGGTGTTGCTACCCGTTTTTGATCCCCAACAGAATCCGAAGAAAGCCGGATTCCTGGACATACGGACAAAAAGTCAGCGCCAATCTTTTCACGGATGGACGCTGCTTCCCATGCTGAACAAACAACTCCGTCGAGTCCTGCTTCCTTTGTCAGGGAAGCATAGTGCAGTACCGATTCCTCAAGCGAAACCCCAATCAGCTGCTCTCTCCTCATTTGCTCTTCCGATGTACTTGTCAGCTGGGTAACGGCAATGCAATACGGCCTTTTCTTTCCGGGCGCAGAACCAGCCTCCAGTCCCTCTAACGCCGCAGCCATCATTTCTTTTCCGCCTGCAGCATGAACATTGACAAGGTCACAGTTCATGCGAGCAAGCCCCATCATCGCACTGTAAACAGTATTTGGTATATCATGAAGCTTCAAATCTAAGAAAATGCGGTGACCTGATTCCTTTAAACGGTGAATAATCGAAGGCCCTTCTTGGTAAAAAAGCTCCATTCCTACTTTAACAAAAAGCTCTTTGCCGGCAAATGGTTGTAAAAATTGATCTACTTCAGCCGCATTAGCAAAATCAAGCGCGATGATAAGCGAGTTGTTCATCCTATTTCCAGCTCCTTCCCGTACATTCACTAATATGTTCAAATCCTAGTTGATTTAGAAGCACCGGCAGCTGTTCGATAATCTCGGGGCAGACAAACGGGTTCACAAAATTTGCTGTACCTACAGCGACGGCACTTGCTCCTGCGTAGAAAAATTCAATGACATCCTCTGCAGATTCGATGCCGCCCATTCCGATAATCGGTATATTTACCGCTTGGCTTACTTCATAGACCATTCGAATCGCAACAGGTTTTACAGCAGGGCCAGAAAGGCCGCCAGTTCGATTCGCCAAAATTGGCTTGCCTGTTTTTAGATTCAACCGCATTCCTACAAGCGTGTTAATCATTGTAATGCCATCAGCACCGCCATCCTCTACCGCCTTTGCCATCTCGACAATATTGGTGACGTTTGGAGACAGCTTTACATAAACCGGAACTTCGGAAACTTCCTTTACTCTTCGTGTTAATTGTTTAGCCACTTCTGGGATGGTTCCAAAGGCAATTCCACCCGTTTTAACGTTAGGGCAGGATATATTTAATTCCAGTGCATGGACGTTTGGCGCTTTTGAGATTTCCTGTGCAACCTTCACATAATCCTCTTCAAGCGACCCAGCCACATTGGCAATAATCGGTACATCATATTGGGACAGCCATGTCAGCTCTTCGGAAACAACCTTTTCGAGTCCTGGGTTTTGCAGCCCGATTGCATTTAGCATCCCTGCTGAAGTTTCGGCGACCCTTGGCGTCGGGTTTCCAAACCGGGGCTCAGCCGTTGTTGCTTTGATCATGATTGCACCAAGATTGCTTAAATCGTAAAATTGGCTGTACTCGCGGCCAAACCCGAAGCAGCCTGAGGCCGGCATGATTGGATTTTTCAAGCTAAGTCCTGGCAATTCAACATGTAATCGGCTCATATTATCACCTCTCCGGCACGGAATACAGGTCCGTCACTGCATACTTTTTTATAGGAAGCTCCCGTCGGGTCATCCACCTTTTTGCATACACAGGCAAGGCAAGCCCCAACGCCGCAGCCCATCCGTTCCTCTAACGATAAAAACATTTTTTTATGAGAGTACTGCTGTTCAAGTGCTCTTAACATCGGGGTCGGGCCACAAGAATATACACAATCAAACTGTAAATCTTTTATGACATCCGTTACAAACCCTTTAACTCCATAAGAACCATCCGCAGTAGCCACATATGTTTCGCCCAGTTCCGAAAAATCCTGTTCGTAGAAAACGGCGGATTCAGCTTGGAAGCCCAGGACATTGATGACTTTTACGCCTTTTGCTGTCAACTGTTTCGCAAGCTCATAGAGGGGAGGGACACCAATTCCTCCACCCACGAGCAAAGCAGTCTCACCAATATTGGCTTCATTAATAGGGAAGCCATTGCCAAGAGGTCCGAGGATATCGAGTTCCATCCCCGGCACCATTGAGGCCAATAGCGAAGTTCCCTTTCCATCTTTTCTATAGATCATCGTAAACTGCTCTTCCGTTACATCATACGAGGAAATGCTGATTGGTCTTCGCAAAAGTGGATCCAATCCATTTCCTACCCGAATATGAACAAATTGTCCAGGCTCGGTGATGTCATGAACCATCTCAGCCTTTACGGTAAGCTCATAAATGTTCTCAGCAATTAACTTTTGGCTGATGATTTTACAAATTTCCTTCCGTATCATGCAAACACAGCCTCCCTGCTTGGTACACTCATCGCTTCCGCGGAAAAGTTCATGGACTCCACCACTTTTAAGATAGCATCGGCAGTATCTAATGAGGTCAAGCATGGAACTCCATTTTCAACAGCATCACGGCGGATTCTAAAACCGTCACGCTCAGGCTGTTTCCCTTTTGTCAATGTATTAACGATTAACTGCGCTTCACCATTTTGGATAATATCCAATAACGTCTTGCCTTCTGCACCAATTTTGCCGACTACCTCAACCGGAAGACCGGCAGATTTTATTATAGCTGCTGTTCCGCTTGTGGCCACCAAACGATAGCCAATGCTGGCAAACCGTTTCGCAAGCTTAAGCGCTTCTTGTTTATCCTTATCAGCGACTGTAAACAAGACCGTCCCAAACGGCTGAATATTCATTCCTGATGCAACTAATCCCTTGTAAAGAGCCTTCTCAAGGGTGATATCCTTGCCCATAACTTCGCCAGTTGATTTCATTTCTGGTCCAAGCGTGATATCAACATCTTTTAATTTGGCAAAAGAGAATACCGGAACTTTCACATATACACCTGATTGTTCTGGCACCAGTCCGGACTGATAGCCCTGCTCAACGATTGAGACCCCAAGAATAGCTTTTGTTGCAATCTTGGCCATCGGAACATGGGTGATTTTACTTAAGAACGGCACTGTCCGGCTCGAACGTGGATTCACTTCCAGCACGTAAACCTGACCGCCCGATAACACATATTGAATGTTTAGGAGACCAACAATGTTCAAGCCCCTTGCTAATCTTTCTGTATATTCAACAAGTGTCTTCTTAACATCCTCAGATAATGTTTGCGGCGGATATACGGCGATAGAGTCACCGGAGTGCACCCCTGCCCGCTCAATATGTTCCATAATACCTGGAATCAAGACATTTTGACCGTCGCAAATGGCATCTACTTCAATTTCTTTACCGGTTAGATAACGGTCAATTAAGACTGGATGATCAGGATTGATTTTGACGGCATTCTCCATATAATGGAGCAGTTCTTCCTTGCGATACACAATTTCCATCGCCCTGCCGCCAAGCACATAGGATGGACGGACAAGGACCGGATAGCCGATTTCCTCAGCAATTATGACTGCTTCCGCGACTGAAAGGGCGGTCTTTCCAAGCGGCTGCGGAATGTTCAACAATTCAAGCGACTGCTCAAATTTATCCCTGTTCTCCGCACGGTCTAAGTCCTCTAAGCTTGTTCCTAAAATGTTAACACCATTTTCCTCAAGTTTCGCAGCAAGGTTAATCGCTGTCTGACCGCCAAATTGAACGACTACTCCCATCGGTTGTTCCAAATCAATGATGCTCATTACATCTTCAATTGTCAGCGGTTCAAAGTACAGCTTGTCAGAGATACTGAAATCCGTCGAGACTGTTTCCGGATTGTTGTTAATGATAATTGCCTCATAGCCTGCTTCCTTAATGGCTTTTACAGAATGGACAGTCGCATAGTCAAACTCAATCCCCTGGCCAATCCGAATTGGGCCTGATCCGAGCACGATGACACTTTTTATATCTGACACAAGAGATTCGTTTTCTTCTTCGTAAGTTCCATAGAAATATGGAGTTTCTGACTCAAACTCCGCAGCGCATGTATCTACCATTTTATAAACCGGGATGAGACCTAAGTCTTTCCGAAGCTTGTAAATCTCACTTTCAGTTTTATCCCAAAGCTCAGCAATTTTCTTATCGGTAAAGCCTTTTTGCTTTGCTTCTTTAAGAAGTTCGATATCAAACTGGTTGTCAGCTAATTTTGCCTCAAGCTTGATAATGCCCTCCATTTTCTTCAAGAAAAATAGGTCAATCTTGCTCCACTCATGAATCGTCTCAATCATAATGCCGCGTTTTAACGCTTCAGCAATGTAAAAGAGGCGCTCATCACCGGCTTTTCTGATTCGCTTTTCAATTAGGTCGTTATCAATTTCAGCGGCACCGTTAAGTTGAAAGTGATAGACACCCGCTTCGAGGGAACGAATTGCTTTTAACAAAGATTCTTCAAATGTACGGCCAATTGCCATGACCTCACCAGTTGCCTTCATTTGTGTTCCAAGCGAACGGTTTCCGGACTCAAACTTGTCAAATGGCCATCTAGGGATTTTCGTTACAACATAATCAAGGGCAGGCTCGAAGCTAGCATATGTTTTTCCGGTAACAGGGTTCAGCATTTCATCAAGTGTCAATCCAACTGCGATTTTTGCTGCAAGCTTGGCAATCGGATATCCTGTTGCCTTCGATGCTAAGGCCGAAGAACGGCTTACCCTTGGATTTACTTCAATGACATAATAGTTAAAGCTGTATGGATCTAGGGCAAGCTGAACATTACAGCCTCCTTCAATACCCAGCGCACGGATAATTTTTAAAGACACATTTCTTAATAATTGGTATTCTCTATCACTTAATGTCTGACTTGGCGCAACAACAATGGAATCACCCGTATGAACACCAACCGGATCGATGTTTTCCATGTTGCAGACGACGATGGCATTATCGTTGGCATCGCGCATCACTTCATATTCAATTTCTTTATAACCAGCAATGCTTTTTTCCAATAAACATTGGTGAACAGGGCTGTTCTTAAGACCGCTTGTTACAATTTCCTCAAGCTCGGCGTCATTATGGCAAATGCCGCCGCCAGTTCCACCCAGCGTAAAGGCCGGACGGACAATGACCGGAAAACCTACCCTTTCCACAAAAACTTTGGCTTCGTTAAGTCCATGGATAATTTCGCTGTCAGGTACCGGTTGATTCAGTTCATTCATAAGCGCACGGAACAATTCACGGTCTTCTGCTTGATTAATGGCAGTAAGCTTCGTTCCCAGAATCTCAACACCACACTCTTCAAGAACGCCTGAATTTGCCAGTTCAACAGTTAAATTCAACCCAGTCTGACCGCCTAATGTTCCTAAAACGGCGTCAGGACGCTCCTTACGGATAATTCTCGAGACAAAATCCAGTGTCAGAGGCTCAATATAAACGGCATCGGCAATTTCTGCGTCTGTCATAATGGTAGCAGGATTGGAGTTGACGAGGATCACCCGGTATCCTTCCTCCTTAAGGGCCAGACAAGCTTGAGTACCTGCGTAATCAAATTCTGCCGCTTGACCGATGACGATTGGCCCTGAGCCAATCACTAGAATGGAGTTGATATCTGTACGTTTAGGCATTTGCTGCTACCTCCTGTTTTTCAGCTTCAATCATCGCAAGAAACTGTTCAAATAATCCGTTTGCATCTTCTGGACCAGGTGATGCCTCTGGGTGATATTGTACTGTAAAGGCTGGATACTCTAAAGATTTAAGACCCTCAACAGTTCCATCATTTAAAGCAATGTGGGTCACTTCTAGTTTGGTATTTTTAACTGATTTTTCATCTACTGTATAACCATGATTTTGAGAGGTAATTGACACCTTTCCTGTTGATAGTTCCTTTACCGGATGATTCGCCCCACGGTGACCGAACTTCATTTTAACAGTATCAGCTCCGCATGCCAGGGCAAACAATTGATGGCCAAGACAAATTCCGAAAAGAGGCACTTTCCCCAAGATGTCCTTTATCATTTGGATTCCTTCTGGCACATCCTTTGGATCCCCAGGTCCGTTGGAGAGCATGACTCCATCAGGACGCAGCTTCAAAATCTCATCAGCTGTTGTATGGTATGGAACGACGACCACATCACAGCCGCGTTCATTTAATTCCCGTAAAATTCCATGCTTCATGCCAAAATCGACAAGTACAATTCTTTTGCCGCGTCCCGGGCTTGGATAAGGATTCTTTGTGGAAACCCTTCTTACTTGGTCAATTGGCAGGCGTGTTTTCCTTAACTCTCTTAACACCTCTGAAGCATCGTTTTCAATGCTGCAAATCGCACCCTTTAACGTTCCGTGCTGGCGGATAATTCTTGCCAGTTTACGAGTGTCAATCCCGGCAATTCCAGGGATTTTTTTCATTTTAAAATATTCATCAACAGTAAACTCACTTCTCCAGTTAGACGGAAAGTCGCTGAATTCTTTAACAATAAAGCCTTTTACGGCAGGAGTAATCGATTCAAAATCATCGCGGTTAATTCCGTAGTTCCCGATTAACGGGTATGTGAGCATAACGATTTGTCCGCAATAGGATGGGTCGGATAGAATTTCCTGATAGCCTGTCATTCCTGTATTAAAAACAACTTCACCAATTGTATCTACATGGCTTCCAAAGCCATCACCGATAAAAACAGTTCCATCTTCTAATATTAGCTGAGCCTTCATGCTGTAACACGTCCTTTTTCCCAAACTATTTGGCCTGAAGCAATTGTTAATACCGGCCACCCTTTGCACTTCCAACCGGCAAATGGGGTGTTTTTCCCTTTTGATAAAAACTCATCAGGATTGATTTCTTTTTCTTCGTTTAAGTCTAATAACACGATATCCGCTGCCGCACCCTCTTCAATTCTTCCAAAAGGAAGTTCAAAGCAATCGGCAGGCTTTGTCGTCATATAAGCAATTAGCTGGTCAAGTGTGATGATGTTTTTCAAGACGAAATGAGTGTAAAGAAGCGGAAAGGCTGTTTCCAAACCGACAATTCCGAACGGCGCCAATTGCATTCCTTCAGCTTTTTCTTCGGCAGTATGCGGTGCATGGTCAGTAGCGATAAAATCAATCGTACCATCCATCAGCCCTTCAATTAACGCCTTTTTATCGTCTTCACCCCGAAGCGGAGGGTTCATCTTAAAGTTAGCATCCAGTCCCGGAATATCATTTTCTGATAATAGAAGATGGTGCGGAGTTACTTCCGCGGTAACTTTAATGCCAGCCCGCTTAGCGTCTCGGACGGTCCTCACTGATTCCTTTGTGCTGATATGGCAGACATGATAATGGCAGCCAGAAGCTTCAGCGAGCAGGACATCCCTGGAAATTTGAACAGATTCACAAATAGAAGGGATCCCGTTTAACCCGTGCTGCTTGGAGAAGGTACCTTCATGGACACAGCCTTTATGAATCAATGTATTTTCCTCACAATGGGCTACAATTGCCATATTTACTTCTTTTGCTTTTTGCATTGCCTGAAGCATCATATCTGCCGATTGAACACCAACACCGTCATCGGTAAAGGCAAATGCTCCAGCCTCTTTCAGTGCTGCAAAATCAGTTAATTCTTGACCAAGCTGTCTTGTTGTAATGGAGGCGTATGGCAAAACGCGTACGCTAGCTGTTTCCTTAATCCTGTCCATCACCCAATTCATCTGCTCCTTGGTGTCAGGCACCGGTCTCGTATTTGGCATGGCCGCTACTGTCGTAAAACCGCCGCGGGCTGCTGCCATCGTACCAGTTGCGATGGTTTCCTTTTTCTCACCGCCAGGTTCCCTTAGATGGACGTGAAGATCAACAAACCCTGGTGATACAAGCAATCCTTGTGCATCTACAGTTCTTTCTGCCAAATTTGTTAAATTAGGTCCCAGTTTGCTAATAATCCCATTTTCTATTAAAATATCAGATTGTTTCATTTCTCCATTAGATGCTATATATTTTGCGTTCTGAATAAGTAGTTTCATATTTATCTCCTCCTAAACTTTCAAGTGACCGCTTCAATGCCGCCATTCTTACATAAACTCCGTTTTGCATTTGTTTAAAAATTCTTGAACGTTCACATTCAACTAGGCTGTCTGCGATTTCAACGTTTCGGTTTACCGGGGCCGGATGCATGATAATGCTGTGCGGCTGCATTTGCTTTTCCCTCTCTAGGGTTAGACCATATTTTTTATGGTATTCAGAGGCAGTAAAGCTTCCCTTTTTCTGATGGCGTTCATGCTGTACACGAAGAAGCATGACAACATCAGCTTCGTGAATTGCCTCATCAATTGGTTTAAAGCGGGAGGTACTTAAACTATGGTAGTCAAACCATTCTTCCGGTCCTGAGAAAATGACCTCCGCCCCAAGCCTCGTTAATGCATCCGCGTTAGAACGCGCAACCCGGCTATGACTGATGTCTCCAACAATGGCAATTTTCAAGCCTGAAAAACTGCCAAACTCCTGCTTTATTGTTAACAGATCAAGAAGAGATTGTGTCGGGTGGTGTCCACAGCCATCGCCTCCATTTAAAATTGGAATATTGATATTTTCAACCAATTCATCAAAATAGCGATCCTGGCTGTGGCGGATGACTACAGTATCAACACCAATTGATTCCAGCGTTTTTACAGTATCATATAATGTCTCACCTTTTTGTACGCTTGAGGTTTGGACTTCAAAAGGAATGACGCTTAATCCTAACCTTCTTTGAGCCATCTCAAAGCTGCTTTTCGTTCGGGTACTAGCTTCGAAAAAAAGGTTTGCTGTATACATTTTTCTTTCCGGTTTCCAAAACAGCCCTTGTGAAAACCTTTCAGCATCCTCAAGGATTTGATAAATCTCCTCAACTTTTAACTCGTTTGTTGTTAATAGGTGCTGTAACATCCTTTTTCCCCACCTTCTCTGATTGCTAAAAAAAACACCCTGACTAAGTGGTCAGGGTGCCAAAAATTTAACCTAAGATATGGACAAAATTGCAGCCCATATCCAAGTTAAGTAACACACCCTTCCAAGTCTCTCTGTACTTAATTTAAAAGGCATTTTTTTATGCTGTTTTTTTGTTAGTTGTTTCTTCTGTTTCAAACATATTTTCACTGACTTTCGGTTTTCCAGGGAGGATCAGGTTTAATAACACCCCGCAAATTGCCGCCAGGGCCATTCCTTGGATTTCGATATTGAATGGCAGCTTGACTACCGCGCCGCCGATACCGATGACAAGGATTACCGATGAAATTACGAGATTGCGTTTGTCGCCAAAATCAATTTTACTGTCAACCAGCATTCTTAATCCTGAGGAAGCAATAATTCCGAACAGGAGAATGGAAACTCCCCCCATTACAGGTGTTGGTATGGTTTGGATTAAAGCTGTTATTTTTCCAATAAAGCCGAAGATGATGGCTAGAACCGCGGCACCCGCTAGTACATATACACTGTAGACTCTTGTAATGGCCAAGACTCCAATATTTTCACCATAGGTGGTTTTGGGAGGTCCGCCGACTAGCGCCGAAATAATTGTGGCTGTTCCATCACCAAGGATTGAACGGTGTAAGCCCGGCTCTTTTATGTAATCGCGGCTGACAACCTTGCTAAGAACAAGCTGGTGTCCAATATGCTCAGATAGTGTAACAATGGCAACAGGCACCATTAACCAGAAAATATTCCACGTGAACTTTACATCATAGCTGACAAACGGAATTAAGAAGTCAGGAGCGGCAAACCACTTTGCCTCTAGTACTGGTTTGAAATCAACAATTCCTACAATCACGGCATATACATAGCCGACAATAATCCCGGCCAAGATAGGGATAATGCTGAGCATTTTTTTTGCGTATATTGAGAAAATAATGGTCGCTGCCAGCGTCACAAGCGCCACTGAGAAGTGAAGCATGCTATACTTTCCAGCTGGGTTGTTCATAGCCATTCCCACCGCAGTTCCGGAAATGGCGAGGCCGATTACAACAATGACCGGTCCAACAACAATTGGGGGGAGTAAGTTCATAATCCAGCGATGCCCCGCTTTGCTTATAATTAAAGCGACAATTCCATAAACAAGGCCAGCTAAAAATGTTCCGACCATCGCCGCTGCAGGTCCGCCAGAGGCTTTTGCAGCAATTACCGGTGCAATATAAGCGAAAGATGAACCAAGATAGGCAGGAACCTGAAATTTCGTAATCAATAGGAATGCCAACGTTCCGAGTCCGCTGGATATTAGTGCTATCGCTGGGTCTAAACCAACCAGGTATGGTACTAGGATTGTTGCCCCGAACATTGCAAATAAATGCTGCAAGCTTAAGGTCAGCCATTGGGCCGGTTTTGGTCTATCTTTAACATCTAGGATTGGTTTATTACTCATTTTCTGTTCTCTCCTAATTTCTATATTGTTTTCTTTATTTTCTTCAATTGTTCAAATAAAAAACCCTCTTTGCCATGTAGTTGACAAAGAGGGGTGAAAGGCGCACCAGAAAATGGTCCAGATGTGCGCTTTTCCCTTTGTCAGCCTCACGGGACTGAAATTAAAAGGGCTGCTATTTATTTGTCATATATACTTACTTGATCAACTTTATCTACTTCCAGCAGTTCAACAACAATTTTTTCATTGCTTGAAGTAGGGATATTCTTCCCAACATAGTCTGCTCTGATTGGCAGTTCCCTGTGACCGCGGTCGACCAGTACCGCAAGCTGGATGGAAGCTGGACGTCCAAGGTCCATAAGGGCATCAAGTCCAGCCCTAACTGTTCTTCCTGTATAAAGAACATCGTCCACAAGGACTACCTTTTTGTCACTTATGTCAAACGGTATATCTGACCCTTTTACGAGTGGTTCCTGACTTTCCGTTTTCTTTGTTAGATCATCCCGATAAAGAGTGATATCCAATTCACCGACTTGAATCGGACTTCCCTCAATTTGGGCTATTTTCAAAGCGAGCCGTTTTGCTATATAAATTCCTCTAGTCCGAATTCCTACCAGTACGCAGTCTTCGATTCCTTTGTTTTTTTCGATGATTTGATGGGCAATCCTTGTCAACGCCCGCCCGATTGCCTGTTCATCCAGAACAAGTGCTTTTTGGCTCATTGTCTCACCTTCTTATTATACTAAAATAAAAAACCTCTCGCCTGTGGTGGCGAGAGGGAGACAGTTCTTCCTTAGGGAAATAACATCTTAACCGTTCCTTCTCGGCCTCACGGGACCGACTTAAAGGCTTATTAAACTATAGTAAGCATACTTTAATTTATTTATCCTGTCAACGATTATTTCTTAACCGGTCCAGAAGTTCTTCAAAATCCTCCGGTAGCGGGGCTTCGAATTCTAGATACTCATTTGTTCTTGGATGTACGAAACCGAGCAGACCAGCATGCAATGCCTGGCCATTAAGATCGAGTGTCTTTCTTGGTCCATATTTCGGATCACCGGCAAGCGGATAACCTATATATTTCATATGGACACGAATCTGATGGGTCCGGCCTGTCTCCAATTGACATTCCACAAACGTGAAATCATTAAACCGCTCAAGGACACGAAAATGAGTAACAGCATGCTTGCCGTTATCAACAACCGTCATGCTTTGCCGGTCTTTTTGGTCTCTCCCAAGCGGAGCATCGATGGTTCCATATTCGTGAGGGATCACTCCATGGACAATCGCCTTATACTTCCGGGTCACTGACTTTTCCACCAGTTGGTTAACAAGACTTTCGTGGGCCAAATCATTTTTCGCTACCATTAACAGCCCTGATGTATCTTTATCTATGCGATGCACAATCCCGGGTCTTAATACACCATTGATACCGGATAAATCCTTACAATGGGCCATTAACCCATTAACAAGTGTCCCTGTAAGGTGGCCAGGTGCAGGATGGACCACCATACCCTTTGGCTTATTTACGACCAAAACATCCTTATCTTCATAATAAATATCTAAATCCATTTCCTCCGGAACCACGTCCAATTCTTCCGGATCTGGAATGGTAATAACGATAGTATCATTTACACTGCATTTGTAATTTGTTTTAACATTTTTCCCATTCACAAGTACATTGCCTTCTTTTATCCAATCCTGTACCTGTGTTCTAGACCATTCTTCGTTCATACGTGAGATTACCTTATCAATCCGGTCTCCTTTTTGTTCCTCAAGAATGGTGTGTTCCATTTTCTCCATAAGACTTCTCCTTTGACGACTTCTCTTCAAGCAGCATTTGAATCATTAATAATCCAACACCAATCACTAATGCTGAATCGGCAATATTAAATACAGGGAAATTATAGCCAAAAATAAAGGTATGAATAAAATCAACAACCTCTTTCCGAACCACTCGGTCGATAAAATTCCCAATTGCACCTCCAAGCATGAAAGCTAGAGATACACCTAACAGCCATTTTCCTTTGGCCGCTTTGTAAAGATAATACATAATCGCTATAATGACAATAACCGTAATGACATAAAAAAGCCACATCTGCCCTTGAAGGATTCCCCATGCGGCCCCGCGATTCCGGTGAGAAGTAATATATAAAAATTTATCAATGATGGGTATACTCTCACCGATATACATATTTTTTTCAATAAGCCATTTAGTAATTTGGTCGAGCACAATAACGAATAGGGCGATTAAGTAATAATACACTAAGAAATACCTCCAACTTAAGCTAGACTTGCTCCCCTAGTTTAGCATACTTAATCGCTATATCACAATGAAACAAAAATTACAGCGTGGGGAAGATCGGTTTCTTGCAATAGCCGCCAAGCAAGCTGGGATCATTAACTGTTCTAATGGTTGGAATTAAATTTAACAAGTCGAGGGGTAATAATTCGCCGGAAAGTTCACACTGTCCGAAATTTCCTTCTTCGATTTTTTTCAACGCCAAATCAATGTCCGCCATTTCTTCCTCTAAAATGGTTGTAAACCAATTCTCTGTTTGTTTGTTCTTTAATGACCTTTCGATTTCTGTTTTTGTTTGACGGAGTTCTTGAAACAGCTTTTCCTGCATTGCATTCATAGTGTTAATACCTCCGTTATGTTATTTGTTTTATTATTACCGATCGTTTTCCATTGACCCGGATAATAATTTGACATCATCAACAACAATTAACGGAGGTGGAAAAAATATGAAAGAGGCTGACAAGTCAGCCCCTTTCTATTTACGCTAAGTGTGAATAATTTTCTTTTACAACTTGGGCACAGCGCGGGCAAAGAGTTGAATGCTCCGCATCTTGACCGACATCAGGCGTCACTACCCAGCAGCGTTCACAGGTTTCACCTTCTGCCTTTGTGACCACAATGGCCGCTGTATCTAATTTCAAAGCTTCTTCAGGCGCCTCATCATAGGCACCAGCCACTTCAAAACCGGATACGATAAACAATTGTTTCAAGTTCTCTGAAACAGAATCGAGCAGCGCTTTTGTATTATCATTTACGTATAAGGTTACTTTCGCTGTTAATGACTTACCAATCACCTTTGCATTCCGGGCTTCTTCAAGTGCCTTTAAGACATCATCGCGAAGCTCCATGAATGCAGACCATTTCTCCTCTAACTCTTTAGCACCAGGAAGTTCCTGATATTCTGGAAGATCTGTCAACTGAACACTTTCCTCCTGAACCTTCGGAATATATTTCCATACCTCGTCTGCAGTGTGAGAAAGGATTGGCGAAACCAATTTGGTCAGAGCAAGCAATGATTCATATAAAACGGTTTGAATCGCCCGACGTTCTGGATGATCAACTGCTTCAATGTACAGAACATCCTTTGCAAAATCTAGGTAAAATGCGCTTAAATCAAGCGTACAGAAATTATTGACAGCATGGTAAATGCCTGCATAATCGTAATTTTCATAAGAATTGCGAACACTCTTAATCAGCTTATTTAATTTAACCAGCATAAATTGATCTACTTCACGAAGGTTTTCGTAAGCAACCTTATTAACAGCCGGGTCAAAGTCCGCTAAATTCCCCAACAAGAAGCGGAATGTATTGCGGATTTTCCGATATACTTCAGCAACCTGCTTTAAAATTGCATCCGATACGCGGACATCTGATTGATAATCAACAGAAGCCACCCATAGGCGTAAAATATCTGCTCCCAATTGATTCATAACCTTCGCCGGAACGACGACATTACCTAATGATTTACTCATTTTTCGACCTTCACCATCAAGAGCAAATCCATGGCTTAATACTCCCTTATATGGTGCCTTGCCTGTGACAGCAACTGCAGTAGATAAAGAGGAGTTAAACCAGCCGCGGTATTGGTCAGAACCTTCAAGATATAGGTCGGCAGGGCGCACCAAGTCTTCTCTTTCAAGCAGTACAGCCTGATGGGAAGAACCGGAGTCGAACCAAACGTCCATAATGTCGGTTTCCTTCGTAAACTTGCCGTTCGGGCTGCCAGGATGCGAAAACCCTTCCGGAAGCAGGTCTTTTGCTTCGCGCTCAAACCAAATGTTTGAGCCATTGTCGCGGAATAAATTAGAAACGTGTTCGATTGTTTCGTCCGTAATGATTTCTTCACCATTTTCAGCGTAGAATACCGGAATTGGCACACCCCAGACGCGCTGGCGGGAAATACACCAATCGCCGCGGTCACGGACCATATTGAAAAGCCTTGTTTCGCCCCAAGCCGGCACCCATTTGGTTTCTTTCACAGCTTCGAGCAATTGCTCGCGGAAATCTTTAATGGACGCAAACCACTGTGCAGTTGCCCGGAAAATAACCGGCTTCTTTGTTCTCCAGTCATGTGGATAGGAGTGGGTAATAAATGTAAGCTTTAACAAAGCTCCTTTTTCCTCTAAGGCTTGGGAAATCGGTTTGTTGGCCTCGTCGTAAAATAACCCTTCAAATCCCGGTGCTTCATTTGTCATATTTCCTTTATCATCAACCGGACAAAGGACATCCAAGCCGTATTTTTGACCAACATGGAAGTCATCTTCCCCGTGACCAGGAGCAGTGTGAACGCAGCCAGTACCAGCATCCGTTGTCACATGCTCGCCTAACATGACAAGAGAATCACGGTCATAAAGCGGATGACGGGCTATAACATATTCCAAATCAGCCCCTTTGACCTTTTTAAGAACGGCCGCTTCTTCCCAGCCAATTTCATTCGTTACACTTTCCAATAAGCTTTCAGCCACAACGTATTTTTTATCATTTACCGCAACAACCACATAAGTTAGCTCAGGATGAACCGAAATTCCCAAGTTGGCAGGAATGGTCCATGGGGTTGTTGTCCAGATGACGATTTCCGTATCCGTATCAAGAACTCCCTTGCCATCCTTCACCGGAAAACCAACATAAATGGATGGTGAACGTTTATCTTTATATTCAATTTCTGCCTCAGCCAAAGCGGATTCACTTGACGGAGACCAATATACTGGCTTCAATCCCTTATAGATATAACCTTTTTTCGCCATTTCTCCGAAAACCTTAATTTGCTGGGCTTCGTATTCAGGCTTTAAGGTGATGTATGGATTCTCCCAATCACCGCGGACACCAAGGCGTTTAAACTGGATTCGTTGATTGTCGATCTGCTCAAGCGCATATTCTGTACAAAGCTGGCGGAATTCAGCTACGGACATTTCTTTCCGTTTAACCCCTTTATTGGTTAAAGCCTGTTCAATCGGCAGACCGTGCGTATCCCAGCCCGGCACATATGGGGCATGATAGCCGCTCATTGACTTATAGCGGACAATAAAATCCTTTAAGATTTTATTTAAGGCGTGGCCCATATGGATGTCACCATTTGCATATGGAGGGCCATCATGCAAAACAAACATCGGACGCCCTTTAGTGCGCTCCTGTACTTTTTGGTAAATATTCATTTCTTCCCATTTTGCCTGCATATCCGGTTCTCTTTGCGGAAGATTACCGCGCATTGGGAAATCCGTCTGCGGCATTAATAACGTGTCTTTGTATTCCATTTTATTTCCTCCAATACCTTTCTATTGAACAGAATTGACATTCTTGCAAATAAAAAAACCCTCTCATCCCAAAAAAGGGACGAGAAGGTTTTATTCCCGCGGTACCACCCTGATTGATAGAACTGTCTTATTCTATCCTCTTGCGAATTCGTAACGTGAATACACGCCTTAGTCTACTGTTCTAAATTTAGAGGTTCGACCTCGGAACTCGAGGGTGATTTTCCAATCTTTCGGCTTTATCGGGCTTCCACCGTCCCCGACTCGCTAATAAGCTTTTTTGAAAAATTGTACTGTCCCTGTCTTCGTCATTTTCATTCAATTAATCTGTTAAGAAATTATATGCTACTAAATAGCTGTTCGTCAAGCTAATGAATCCTCTTCTTCGTGGATTTTCAACTCGGTGGCATCAAGTTCGTACTCTAAAAGGTGATCCCAATCGTCAGTATTCAGCATATCGAGCTGTGCCTCAATCAGCATTTTGAAACGGGTGCGGAAAATTTTCGACTGCTTCTTTAAATCTTCTATCTCCAGAGCAATCTTTCTCGCTTTAGATAGGGATTCGTTAACGATACGGTCTGCATTCTTTTCCGCTTCCTTGACGATTAATTTCGCTTCCTTTTGCGCATTGCGTTTTACTTCTTCCCCTGCCTCCTGGGCAATCACAATCGATTTATTAAGTGTTTCTTCAATACTTGTAAAATGCCCTAAACGTTCCTGCAGGTCAGTTAAGCGCTCTTCCAATTCTTTTTTCTCTCTAAGGACAAGTTCGTAATCCTTGATTACCTGGTCAAGAAATTCGTTTACTTCATCCTCGTCATACCCTCTAAATCCTTTATTAAATTCTTTGTTATGAATATCTAACGGCGTTAACGGCATGATGCCACCTCCAACAATCTGTGCAATATATGTAAATGTGAATATTCGACAAGTTTTTCGAAAATCCTGCAAGAAAATAAATTATTTTTGTCTTCCGACAGAAATTCGCCATTTTTCTTTCTTTGTTTTTCCGTCAATACTGGACAATCTTACCCTTCCATGGCCCCGGACCGACAGCATATCGCCAATTTCACAAATAAAGGCCGGGCTTTCAATCTGAGTCCAATTGACCTTAACTAAGCCTGCGGCAATATAGTTTTGCGATTTTTGCCGGGAAAGATTATAAACACCAGAAATAACAGTATCCAGCCTTAATGAAGATACTGTTAATTCATGTTCCTCCCATAATTCTTTAGGGGAAATTATGTTTTCGGGCGGCTTCTCGATTAAATGAACCGTTGCTTTACCGATTGATTCAAGATTACTGCTGATATAGCCGCCGATTTCCTTGGCTGCCAAGAACTGGATTTGTCCATCATCGACAAGAATATCGCCAAATTTCCCACGTTTTAGTCCCAACGACATCAATGTGCCTAAGACGTTGGGATGTTCAATTTTGACAAACTTCTTTGGATAGTCAATTTCAAACAAGCTGATTTGAAAATCCTCTTGAGCTGGGACTAGATATTCCGGGAAAAGAAGAGCCCTTTTTCGTTCTGCCCCTGGCCATCCTCCAAAGAGTTGATATTTTACATCACCATTTTCACCGATGATCGTTTTTAAGATATTCTGTTCTCTTGGGTCAAGAAAGTCCGATAATTTCGGGGCATACTGAAGTTCCACAGTGTTTTTCCACTGCATGACCTGGTCAATATAATCCCGTTCTTCTGGACGAAAATGCTGATATATATTCATGCTCTAAAAACCAACCTATTTTTAATTATTATGAGAGCCAGACAGCTACATAGCTTAAGCCCCGTGTTGCAAAGTTGAGCACAAGAAATGCGACAATCGGAGAAATGTCAATCATGCCGATTGCGGGAATAATCCTTCTGAATGGTTCCAAATATGGCTCACAAATTCTTGCTAAGAATTGACCGATCGCAGATTCTTTAGCACCCGGAAACCAGGACATCAATATGTAAATAATTAATGCCCACGAGTAAGCCCAAATGAGTTTTTGTATTAAACCGATAACAAAAAACATCTCTTTACCACCTCGTATTCATATTTTCGTGGTCAGGGAGCAGTTCCGAAATATTCCCCGATACTTCCATATTATCCGGGGTGCACAAGAAAATATTGGCGCCAATTTTCTGGATTTCCCCACCTAGAGCATATACTACTCCTCCTAAGAAATGAACGATCTGCCGGCCTTCCTCTTGATCAATCCGCTGCAAATTCACCACCACTGGACGGCGGTTTTTTAGATGGTCGGCAATCTCGGTTGCCTCAGATTCGGAATGCGGTTCCGCCAAAATAAGCTTTGAGGGCTTTACTTGGACAGGTGGCTTTTGCACACTTTGCAGGCTGACTACATTATGACTTTTTAACGGCTGTTTTTTCTGCTTTATTGGTTCCTTCGGCTCACTATAATCTTCATTTTGCTCATCATTGTCGTCGTCTAAAAAGAAAAATGTTTTTAGTTTAGATTTAATTGTCATATCAACTCTCCTAACCAGCTTCACCAACAAGCGCTGTACCTATTCTTACCATCGTAGCCCCTTCTTCGATGGCAATGGCAAAATCATTAGACATCCCCATCGACAGCTCTGAACAAGGAGCATAGTCTAAGTGACAGGATTGAACTTGAGTACGAAGTTCTCTAAGTTTTTGAAAACAATCACGCAAGACTTCTTCATCGTCCGTGAGTGGGGCCATTGTCATTAAACCAGCAACAATAATATTCTCTAGGGACCCAAGTGATTTAATAAAGTCGATCACTTCTTCAACCGCTAAACCGTGTTTTGAGTCCTCTTCTGCTACATTAACCTGTACCAAACACTTTACTTTTGAATTGGCACGTTTATTTATTTCTTGTGCCAAAGAAAGACGGTCAAGAGAATGAATGTACTCCACTTTATCGATAATATTCTTTACCTTTCGTGTCTGCAGGGTTCCAATAAAATGCCAAATTGGCTTGTCCTTAAGAACTTCCCATTTTTCAAGCATTCCTTCGTCCCGGTTTTCGCCAAGATGCTGAATGCCTGCATCAAGCGCTTCTTGCGCTCTTTGGGTACTGACGTATTTTGTAACGGCAATTATAGTTACTTCATCTGGTTTCCTGCCTGTCTTTTCGCACGCTTCATTTATTTGCTGTCTAATAAGTTCATACTTTGCTGCTACTCTCATAAGCGGTTCTAATTCTCCTTCCAGCCAATAAAGCTTAACATTCTTCCGGCTTTGCCATGGCTCTTCCGGTGGGAAAAAAACAAATGGTTGTTACAGCTTGAGCAATAATCGGTGACGATTATATTTTCCTTTGGTACTCCTGCCTTAACGAGAATCTGCTTGTTCAATTCCCTTAGGTTTAATGAATATTGACCTTCACTAATTAAATTATAGGGTTTTCTATCGACATCTTCTAGTATATTTTCAACCAAGTTAACGACACGTTCATCCACAATATAACATTTTTCGCAGATTGATGGACCGATTGCGACAAAAACCTTCTCAGCCTTGATGCCTTCCTCTTCCCATTTTTTTATCATCTCACGGGCAATTTGTCCTACCGTCCCCTTCCATCCAGCATGTGCCGCCCCAATCATCCGATATTCGGGAGCAATAAAAAAAAGAGGGACACAGTCGGCAAAACAGAGCGTTAACAATATTCCCTCTTCATTTGTATAGAAGCCGTCCGTGCTCTTAAAAGACTGTTCGTAGGAAATAGACCCTCGCCCGCGATCTGCTTTTGTTATTTTTTGCAGGAAAATATCATGTGTTTGCTCAGCGCTAACCCATGAATCTAATGGAAAATCAAGCAGTTCGGAAACTTTCATTCTATTTGCGCAAACATCATTGACAATATCACCAACATGAAAGCCAAGATTTAGGGCTTCAAAGCTGCCTTTACTTTGTCCCCCCAGCTTAGTTGTTATTCCGGCAACAAGGCCAGGGTTGCTATTCATCCAACCGTCGATGGTTAATAAAGATTCATTCTTTATAATAAATGGTTCCATTCCATTACCTCTGAACTTTTTTCTATAGTTTACCATGAAACCGGGCATTGGTCACCGAAGCAGTTTTATTTCATGCAAAGGCTACTCTTCTTCCGTTATTTTTTCATCGCTGATTTTATATCGGACCAAGATGACATCCTGCCCAATTTTGATAATGTTTTTCCACGGGATCACTATATCTTCGTCCTTCCCAAAAAAGCCAAGCACTCGCCCGTTTCCGGAAATGACAACCGCTTCTATTTTTCCCGTCGTTAAATTAATTTCTATATCTCCAACATTCCCTAGTCTTTTGCCATCTGAAACATTCACAACATCTTTTATCTGAAAATCGGAAATTTTAACCATTAAACAACCACTCCCAATCTTACGATACTATAAAAAATATATGTTTGTATTAGGTAAATTAGAAAGGAAAAAATTAAGCTGTCCTTTTGATAGCCTTTTATGTCTCAATAGGTCTGTTGATTGGAGCGGAGGGCACTCGACTCCTCGAAAATGCTATCGCATTTCCTTCGTGCGTGGGCCGATTCGAGGAAGCTTTTCATTGTCCTGCGGGATAGAGAGGTCACTGGAGACCCCACAGGCGCTTTCAGCGCCGAGGAGGCTCCAGGAACCTCCCCGCGGAAAGCGAGTGCCCGGAGCGGAAATCAACAGGCCCGTTAGCATAGACAATCCATTCATTTAAACAAAAAATTGCCGAGAAAATACCCTTTCCCGGCAATATAATAAGCTGCCCTTAAAAGGCAGCTTAGCTTTGGATATTCTTATTCATTTGTCTGATTGCTGCTTTTTCTAAGCGGGATACTTGCGCTTGGGAGATGCCAATTTCGTCCGCAACTTCCATTTGTGTTTTCCCCTGAAAGAAACGCTTTCTCAAAATCAATTTTTCTCGTTCATTTAATCTTCTCATTCCCTCTTTAAGGGCGATTTCTTCAATCCAATGGATATCTTTATTTTTCTCATCGCTTAGCTGGTCCATTACATAAATTGGATCCCCGCCATCATTATAAATCGGTTCAAAAAGTGATACCGGGTCTTGTATTGCATCTAGCGCAAAGACAATTTCCTCATGGGGTACTTCCAGGACCTTCGCGATTTCTTCAGCAGTCGGTTCCCGAGAGGTTTCACTCATCAGCCTCTCCCTTACCTGGAGGGCTTTGTAAGCAATATCCCTAAGGGAGCGGGATACTCGGATTGGATTATTGTCACGCAAATAGCGCCGGATTTCGCCAATAATCATCGGCACGGCATAAGTGGAAAACTTCACGTTTTGACCTAAATCAAAATTATCGATAGACTTCATCAGTCCAATACAGCCAACCTGAAACAGGTCATCAACAAACTCGCCCCGGTTATTAAACCGTTGGATAACACTTAATACGAGGCGTAAATTGCCGTTTACTAGCTTTTCTCTGGCGCTTATATCGCCCTCTTGCATTTGCTTGAAGAGTATTCTCATTTCTTCGTTTTTCAGTACAGGAAGTTTTGATGTATCTACACCGCAAATTTCTACTTTATTTCGAGTCAATTCTTTTCCCTCCTCGAGAGAGCTGCTGTACAAAAAACAGTATCTCCTTGAGGAGGAAAAATATGCACTTGATGAATGGAAGGAAAAGTAAGCTATTGTCGAAAAATGCATTAGAGGCAATATTTTTCAAAGCTTTTTTATGGAAAAAATTTTTTCTAGTCCTAGTCTTTTAGACCATTTTATTAAATTCCTTGCGGAGCCTTTTAATGATTCTTTTTTCAAGTCTTGATATATAGGATTGGGAGATGCCAAGCATATCGGCAACATCCTTCTGTGTCTTTTCTTCCCCATTTGTGAGGCCGAACCTTAACTCCATGATTTGCTTTTCCCGGTCGCTAAGCTGATGCAATGCTTTGGTTAACAATTTTCGGTCCACATTTGCTTCAAGATCCTTTGTAATGATGTCGTCATCCGTTCCCAAAACATCTGACAAAAGCAGCTCATTGCCGTCCCAATCAATATTAAGCGGCTCATCGAAGGAAACCTCTGACCTGATTTTATTATTGCGTCTAAGGTACATGAGAATCTCATTTTCGATACATCTTGAAGCGTATGTAGCCAGTTTAATTTTCTTTTCCGGGTTAAATGTATTAACGGCCTTAATTAAGCCAATTGTCCCAATGCTGATTAAGTCTTCAATGTTGATGCCGGTATTTTCAAACTTCCTGGCGATATAGACTACGAGTCTGAGATTTCGCTCGATTAATATCGATCTTGCCGCCTTATCGCCGCCAGGCAGTTTCTTTAATAACATTTCTTCTTCGTCTTTTGTTAAAGGAGGCGGCAGGGCTTCGCTTCCGCCAATATAATATATTTCATCTGTTTTTAGACCTAATTTCATTAATAGTTTATACCAATAATAGGATAAGCGAAGTCTCCATTTTTTCATGTGTATTCCTCCTTCTAAAATTTTGTTTTTCTGAGTATAGTAATATTAACTTACCTTCACTGTTTCCCCATTCTGCCTTGGCCCGGTTAACATTTTTGGATGAACAATACACTGAAATACATCATCAGATGAAAGCTGCTGAAGTGTAAATGTTACCAGCCCCTTATCACACAAGTATTCGAAACCATTATGTTCAATCAATATCCTATCGGGTTTAACCGCAATAATGAGCTGAGAAGTTTGGCCTACTACCTGGTAAGGGATAATTCTCATTCTGCTCTGCCACTCTTCGGGAAACTCAGAATTACCTAATACAAGTGCTTCAGGGTCCGCCGCCATTTTCTTAATTAGGTCCGACATGTTATCAAATTGATTCTTAATAGAAACAAACATGACAGGTAGCTTTGACAGAGGGTCATATAGCTGATTGCCGCTATCGACTAAGCCCTTCAAATATAAAGTCTGTTCCTCAATCACTACGGTTACAGTTACAATTTGATCGTATTGAATTTTTGTCATTTCCATACTTTCAATATTTTTTCTTGAAAAGTGCCACGCAACAGGAAACCCGATAAGGACAAACAGCCAGCTAATCGGATCGCCAAATCCCAACACACTCGACCTTAGAACACCGACGGTAAGTTTTGGGTCATATTGGATAAAAAAATGAACACCCATTAATGCGCCGCCAATTAAAAAAGTTGACACATATAACGTCATCAATGCCTTTATAAAAAAGGACAAACGCTTATACCCAAAGGCTATTAAGACCATCACAATCGAAAATAACAGTTTTGAAAGCGGGTGGCCGGAGATGGCATTTACTGGCGTAAAAGATAATAGAATGATCAGTGAACCAATGAATCCCCCGGCAAAGATTCTCCACAGCCGAATCCTTCTTTTGAGAATAATAGCTGTTAAAAAAAGGAGAAGACTATCAAATAGCAGGTTTAGAGCCCAAATCACATCCAAATAGACAATCAAAAAACGCTTCCTCCTTCTTCAAGGCCCTTTCTATTATTCTGATTATGGAAAAGTATACCTTAGATGTATGTCTGAAGTGTGTCACTTTCTGTAATCAAAAAAACAGAAATTTTCCCTATTCTATTCGGAATTTGTCAGATGATTTTTTAAAAATAAAAAAGGTACAGCCTTTTTATATCAGGCCATACCTTTTCCATTTATTTAATATAAAATTTCTATCGTCTTCTGTTGCGGTTGCGCAGGAAGGTTGGGATGTCGAGTGTGTCTTCCTGGTAATTGTTATTATTGCGAACTGGCTCTTGTTGTGGAGCCTGCTGTTGTGGTGCTTCTTCGCGTTTTGGCTCTCTCTTGACGCCGCCGACTGGAGGTTTAACTTGTCCAAAGGTTGGACGTGTTACCTTAGGCTGGATTACCTCTTCCTTAAAGCCTGTAGCAATTACTGTTACGATGATCTCATCTTTAAGGTTCTCGTTGATGACAGAACCGAAGATCATATTAACTTCTTGGTCGGAAGCAGAAGCAACGATGTCTGCAGCTTCTTGAACCTCATAAAGGCTTAAGTTCGTTCCGCCGGTAATGTTCATTAGGACCCCTTGAGCACCGTCAATGGAAGTTTCCAATAAAGGAGAACTGATGGCTTTCTTCGCCGCCTCTGCAGCACGGTTTTCACCTGCAGATACACCGATACCCATTAAAGCAGAACCTTTATTCGACATAATCGTTTTAACATCGGCAAAGTCCAGGTTAATAAGACCAGGCACGGCAATCAAATCGGAAATACCTTGAACACCTTGGCGAAGAACATTATCCGCTTCACGGAATGCTTCAAGCATTGGAGTGCTCTTGTCCACAATTTCAAGCAGGCGGTCATTTGGAATCACAATTAGTGTATCCACTGCCTCTTTCATTGAGCCGATTCCGCCGGAGGCTTGTGTAGCCCGCTTTTTACCTTCAAACGTAAACGGACGGGTAACTACTCCTACTGTCAAAGCTCCTAAATCACGGGCAATTTGAGCAATTACAGGTGCAGCCCCAGTTCCAGTACCGCCGCCCATACCGGCTGTAACGAACACCATATCCGCACCGCGCAATGCTTCCTCAAGTTGCTCTTTGCTTTCTTCAGCGGCCTTTTTGCCCACGTCAGGGTTTGCCCCTGCCCCAAGACCACGGGTTAGCTTAGCGCCGATCTGCATTCTTACTTCTGCTTTTGAAAGATTTAACGCTTGTGCGTCTGTATTCACTGCAATAAATTCCACACCTTGCACACCATGCTCGATCATTCGGTTTACTGCATTATTACCGCCGCCGCCAACCCCGATTACCTTTATTGTGGCAAGAGAATCTAAATTTGTATCAAACTCTAACATGAAAAATCCTCCTAATTCTTCGATATCCTTTTCAATTTAGCTTATTCGAAAAAGTATCCAAGGAATTTTTTTACTCTTGAAGTCATTTTTTCTTCCGGATGCTTTTCTACTTTTGTTTTTGGCTGCTGCTGCTTCGGGGCCCTCTTTTCGACTGGCTCTGAAACTGCGGATTGCGGGCTCGCCACGCTCCCTGGTAATCTAGCATTCTTGTAAGCATACTTTATCAAGCCAACCGCTGTTGTATATTGAGGCTCTCTTACGCCTATATAATCGGGACGGGCAATACGGACGGGATTTTTAAACATATCCTGAGCAAGTTCCAGTAACCCCTGCATATTGGCTGTTCCGCCCGTTAACACGAAACCGCCTGGCAGGTCGGACACGCCCATGCGTTTTAATTCCTTTGCTATAAGCTCAAAAATCTCTTCCATTCTGGCTTCAATAATCTCTGATACATAAAGCTGATTGAATTGTTGATGTTGGTCGCTTCCGATAATCGGTACACTGAAAAATTCATCTTCAGATGCATGATCATAGAATGCATGTCCATATTTTAATTTTATATTTTCTGCATCCTCCGTGGATGTGTGCAGCACTTTAGATAGATCATTCGTGAGCAAATCCCCACCTACAGGAATGACACTTGTAGCTTTTAAATAGCCTTCCTCATAAACCGCAATTGTAGTCGAGCCGCCACCCATATCAATCATAGCAACGCCAAGATTTTTTTCATCCTTTGATAAAGCGTAATCTCCCGCTGCCAAAGGCTGAAGAATAATATCTGAAAATTGAAGTCCGGCGCGCTCAACGCAGCGAATGATATTTGCCAGAACTGAATTTGATCCGGTCACAAGTGTTCCATCCATCTCAAGGCGGACACCTATCATCCCGCGAGGGTCATTGATTTCATCTTTTCCATCCAAAATAAATTGCCTTTGGATAACCCCCATATTCACTCTCTCAGGTGGTATAGAACCAGCATAGGAAGCTTCAATAACACGTGCAACGTCATCGTTCGTAATTTCCCGGTTTTGACCAGAGACTGCTACAATTCCATGGCAGGGCTGCATCATGATATTGTGTCCCGGTATCCCGACAACAACCTCATGAATTTCCATTCCAATCATTCTTTCCGCTTGTTCAATCGCCCTTTTAATAGAATGAACGGTGTCGTCCATGTCGACGATTGAGCCTTTGCGCAAGCCTTCAGAATTTACATTGCCAACTCCAATTATATTTAACGAGCCTTTTCCTGAGTCATTGACCATTTCACCAATGATTACTTTTACACTGGATGTACCGATGTCAAGACTTACGTATATTTCATTGCTGTTCATTCTCTGGCACCTCCTTTAATTTCCCTTTTATTGAACAACAATTTATTTGTTCAAATGAATTATTCATAGTCATATCTTATAAAAATATTCGTCAAAACTAAATGATTCCCTTTAAAAATTTTCAACTTTTTTCTAATTTTTCTTTCTTTGTTGACCATTTCGTTAACAAAATTCGACGAATTACAGCAATATTTTGAAAAAGCCTTACGCCAAACGCAAAAACCGCTGCTAAATACAAGTCTACACCAAGATGAACACCGAGAAAAGCTAAACTTGCCGCAAGTATTATATTAAAAAAGAATCCAGAAACAAAGACCTTTTCATCATAAATATTTTGCAAATAGGCACGGATTCCTCCGAATAATGTGTCGAGTGCTGCTAAGACAGCAATCGACAAATAATTGGAATATTCTTCAGGAATCCGAATTTCTGTCAGCAAGCCTAGAATAATGCCAATTATTAACCCCACGACCGGAAGCCACATTAGGAACCGCTCCCCTCTTTAACCGGCTCCATATACCGGATACGAATTGGATTCTGATAAGCAGGGACTGTTATTTCCGGATTTGGTGCATTCACATCGAGCCTTAAGTTCTCCGTAAAAAATTCGTCTCTCGCTTTGGAAACTTTCATTCGGTTATATAATTTTTCAGCCGTACTAAGGTCATTGACGACTACTTTTACCTCGATTGGCAATTCCTTTATGGTATGGCCATCAATTTTTGTTTCGGTATTGATATCCCGGATAACAGTCGTATTAATAACCCTTTGGCCATCAATCGAAACATATTTTGCTTCATACATGTTTACCTCATTTAACAGTCTTTTCAAGAGTTCCGGTGAAACAACATTCTTCGTCGTTTCCCCAAGTTGAATATTTTCCATGACGGGTTCAATCATTAAAGTAATTCCCGGGCCAGTTACTTCTGTTAAGCCCGCGTCTGTTTTTAATTCATTTAGGGTGTCTCGCAAAGCCTTTTCTTTGCTTTGCTCTCTTTTAGATTTGTAGGCTGATAGTTTTTCCTCATTTGATCGAATTTCATTCAATAAATTAGATTGCAGCTCCTTTTCCT
This sequence comes from Neobacillus sp. PVCKKU3, assembly GCF_058323225.1. Classification (NCBI taxonomy): domain Bacteria; kingdom Bacillati; phylum Bacillota; class Bacilli; order Caryophanales; family Bacillaceae; genus Neobacillus; species Neobacillus sp. PVCKKU3. The sequence goes on along the minus strand of NZ_JBLVQN010000012.1, from coordinate 16,418 downwards.
TTAACAAGGCTTCTCTAAGCTGCCAAATGTCCCTTGTATCCCTGAGCTCAGGCTTTTTTACCGTTTGAAATTGGACTGCAATCATAAAACCAATTATCGCCGCAATCAGGGTAAAGTTTATTTTCATTTTCCGTTTGTCCACTTTTTCCACCCAGCCTTCTCATATATACTCGTGGACACATTATTAACCGCCAAGAATAGGGTTTAAAGCAATTTCACTTTCTTTTTCTAATGTGAAAATAATATTATCGTTAACCAGCTGATCCTTCACCCCGCCGACTAAGTTAATAGATGAAGCAAGGACCTCAGGGTCTCCGATAGCTGTGATGACAAAAGGGGCTGGATGCTGCACTCCATCAACCGTTATGACAGGGCCCTCACAGTTAATATAAGAATGGCTCGTTAACCTTTGGCCATTTATTGCAACCGCAGCCGCTCCTGATATGTAAAGCTCATTGATCACCTTGAAAACATGATGTTCATGAACCAAATAACTGTTTATATTCTGTTCTTTCGGATTGTAAGCACCATCAGTCAGAGTAATTTTTACTCCCTTTCCCGTTACCTTTACCTTACCTAAAAACATCCTGTATTTTTCTGCATCCTCGGCAAGGTTGGTAAACACCTGTGCTTCCTTTGCCAGGTTTTTTTCGTTTTCTGTCACACTGGCCTGTTTTTGTCGCAGTTCCTTTTGCAGTTTTCGATTCTCCTCTTCCTGCGAAATTAACTGGTTTCGTAAGGCTAGCGTTGTTTTATATTGGTTATCAGAAAGGCTTGTCCTTTCCGATTCATGTTCCAATTGGGTTAAATGATAGGAGAATGCCATGATGAACCCCAAAACTAAACAGACAAGGGATAAAACGAGATGATTACCCTTCACCTTCATGATTTTCAACTTTATTTTCCTCCACTTCCGTATCAAAAGCCTTAAAATATGAACCTACCTCTAAATCAATAATGCCCTTTTTATTTGGGTCTAACTGGCTGATTATGGAAGGGTAGTGGACCATCTTTTCAGCGAAGCTTCTAAGTGTCGCACTTACCTCAAAACCATCATTCATAAAAAGAGTAATATGATATTTGTCGGTTTTTTTCGGAGTGTAATGAATTTCAGAAATGGAGTTCACAATTCCAACCGGAAGATTTTTTAACCCTTCAACCATTTCATCGAGGACTGGTCCTTCTTTGAATTTAACTAGAATCGGAGAATTGCTGGGAATCATATCAGTTTTTTTATTGGTTAGGATTTTTCCGTTCTCCATCACCGGAAGGTAGGCATTGTCTTGGTATAGGTAAGCCATCCTTTTATGTTCTTTTACTTGGATCATAATTGAATTCGGCCATACAACCTTAACTTCAGCACTATTAATTTCAGATAGCTGTTTCAGGTTGGCGGCTACATTATCCTTTCTGACTTCCCAAATGTTCGTGCTGTTCGTTAGGCCGCTTGTTTTGATGATTTCGGCTTGGGAATATACCTCATTTCCTTTTATGGTAATCTTTTTTATATGGGCTAACGGTGATTGTGTATAAGCAACAGCTGCTATCATCGTAAAAAACAAAAACAATAAAAGCACAAGCCTTTTGTTTGCTTTTTTCCGCCTTTGTTCTTTTAATTTAGGAATTCGATCCTCTAGAGCAACTATTTTTCCATTTTCCATTTATAATTCCTCCACCATAAAAAGTGGTTTCCCTTTATTATTGTCCTGCTTGTCCAAAACATTGGAAGACGCTTCTAAGAAAGAGAAACAACGGCACGAAAAGTCATGCCGTCATTCATTTTCTACCGCATTTTCCCTATAATATTACCAGTAATTATATCACAATATTTGTCATTCGTAAGACATTTCTTGCTCAAAATAAGGGTAAAATTTTGGAACTAATGTCAGGAAAATACCACAGGCGGCATTGCTTATTTTCTCCCGATGATTTCAACTTCTGTTTCCATTTTTATTTGATATAAATGGTAAATCGTATCTTTAACATGCTGAATTAAGGCAAGCACATCCCCTGCCGTGGCATTGCCGGCATTGACAATAAAATTCCCATGCATTTCGGAAATCTTTGCACCGCCAATACTAAAGCCCTTGAGGCCTGCTACTTCAATTAGTTTTCCGGCGTAATTAGGCAGCGGGTTCCGAAAAATACTGCCTGCACACGGAAAATTCCAAGGCTGAGTTTCCTTTCTGTAATCTTTGTTTTTTTGCATCTGGGCTACTATCGAGTTCTTTTCTCCTGCCTCGAGTTGAAATACAGCTTCGACGACGATACCCGGACGTTTATTCTGCAGAATGGAGGTCCGATAAGAAAACTCTAGCTCCTCATTAGAAAGCCATTCCATTGAACCATCCAAAAATAGGATATGGGCTTTTGTAAGAACCTTGCTGATGTCAGACCCGTGCGCTCCAGCATTCATGTACACGGCCCCGCCTACAGAACCGGGAATTCCGCTGGCAAATTCTAGACCGGATAGACCTTTTTTGCTAATTAGGGTAGATAGACTAACAAGCGAATGTCCACCCCCAACAGTCATTTCAGTTCCATTAATCTCAAGCGAATCGATGCCATTGCCCAGTTTAAGGACAACTCCCTCAATTCCTTTATCTGACACTAAAAGGTTGGAGCCTCTGCCGATGGCCCTCCAATTTAAGTGATGGTTTCTAATAACTTCCATTACCTTTTGCAAATTTTCAACTGAAGAAGGTTCAATAAATATATCAGCGGGACCGCCGATTTTAATTGTGGTGTGATGGGCAAGAGGTTCATTTATCTTCACTTTTCCGATATTTAATTCTTGCAATTCTTTTACAGCTTCAACCAATTTATACCACCTAGCTTTCCTAACTTACATATCGTTTTAGTTTATGCCAAAAAAATAATTTGGGCTACTAATGATTACCATTATTTCATCAGATTCCTCATCAGTTTGTAAAGTCTAACAGCTGAATCCGGAACACCCATTTCCCTAGATTTTTGTTTCATTTCCTTCAGGATCTCTTTATTTAGCAAAATCCGATCTATTTCCTTAACAAGGGCCACGCTGGTTAAATCCTTTTCCAGTAATACTTGTGCAGCTCCATGACTGCTAAGTGACCTGGCATTTTTTTCTTGATGATTATTCGTTACGTACGGACTTGGGATTAAAATACTAGGTATTCCAAGCGAAGTGAGCTCTGCCAATGTGGTAGCCCCTGCTCTCGCTACCACTAAATCAGTCCCTGCCAAAACTTCGGGCATATTATGAATAAAAGGTTTGATGACGACATTTTTGGGGTTTCCAATCAATTCGGCTTCTTTTTTAACATCTTCATAATGCACTTCACCGGTTACATAAAGCACCTGATATGGTTTACCTGCAAACTCAGGAATCGCCTTAATAACCGCCTCGTTTATAGGCCTCGCCCCTCTCGACCCGCCAACTATTAGGACACAAGGCTCAGTTGTGCTCAAACCCGCAGAAAGCCTCCCCTTAATGCCATCCGTACCAATAACCTCAGATGCGCGGGGATTACCTGTAAAGACTACTTTGTCTTTAGGGAAGAATTCCTTCGCTTCATCAAAACAAATGGCAATTTTGCTGACGTAACGGCTCAAGAACTTGTTTGTTAAGCCAGGAACACTATTTTGCTCATGGATAATCGTAGGGATATTCAGTTTGGCAGCAGCATAGACAACCGGCCCGCAAACATATCCGCCTGTCCCAATCACTATGTCCGGTTTAAATTCTTTTAATATTTTTTTACTGTCTCTTACTCCTTTAAGAAACCGCCAAATCGTTTTCACATTTTCAAAGGATAGCTTTCTCTTAAAGCCTGTAATGTGGATAGACTTAAAAGAGATATTTTCCCTGGGAACAAGTTTACTCTCCAAACCATTATTTGTACCTATGTATAGAAATTCGGCTTGATTATTTTCCTTTTGGATTTCTCGAATAAGTGCAAGTGCAGGGTATATATGACCTCCTGTACCGCCGCCGCTTACCGCTATTTTCAAATTTCTCACCTCTTAAAAGTCAGCTAAACACATTCTACTATAAAAATTATATGAAAAAAGCTATCGAAAAAAGAATGTTATCTATTTGTAATGAAAAAAGAAAATTAGAAACAAACAAAAAGACCCTGTCAACCAACAGGGTACTCTTTAATATCTTGAATAGCGGCTTATATTCAGGAGCACACCGATTGCCATTAGCATAAGTGTCAAGGAAGATCCTCCATAGCTTAGGAATGGCAGGGTAATCCCCGTAACCGGCATCAGTCCTGTAACAACACCTATATTAATCATAACCTGAATCGCAACCATTGCGATTATTCCGACGGCTAGAAAACTCCCATATAAGTCAGGTGCTCCTAAGGCAATACGGATCCCGCGCCATAATAAAAGCGCAAATAAAAGAATAACGAATGATCCACCAATAAAGCCCAGTTCCTCCGAGAGAATCGCGAAAATAAAATCGGTTTGCGGTTCTGGCAGGTAGAAAAACTTTTGCCGGCTTTCACCAAGACCAAGCCCGAACAAACCGCCAGGGCCTATGGCATAAAGCGATTGAATAATTTGAAATCCGCTTCCCAAGGGGTCGGACCACGGATCTAGAAACGACGTAATCCTTTTAATCCGATAGGGAGCAGAGGCAATTAAGCCGACAAATCCGGCTACTCCCATGAGTCCCAGAAAGGCAAAATGACTGATGCGAGCCCCCGCGATAAAGATCATCACCACACACGTGCCCATCATGACGGTACCAGTCCCTAAATCAGGCTGAAGCATAATCATTGCAAACGCAACGAAAGCGAGGCCCAATGAAGGTACAAGTCCTTTTTTAAAGGAAGTAATCAATTTTTGCCGTTCCGAAAGATACTTTGCCAAAAAGGCAATCATCGCAAGCTTCATAAATTCTGACGGCTGAATCGAGAACGCCCCTACGCCAATCCAGCTTCGTGACCCGTTCCGAACATTTCCGATACCCGGGATTAGGACGAGAATTAATAAAACAAAGCAAACAATTAAAATAGTTTTAGACCACGTCCGCCATGTCCAGTAGTTAATATTCATAATAAAAAACATAGCCAGTATGCCTACACCCGCGAATAAGGTTTGCCGTTTTGCAAAGAAAAAGGAATCTTCGAATTTATATTCAGCCCAGATTGCACTCGCGCTGTACACCATAATCAACCCTACGGCAAGCAAGGTAAAGGTAACGATCATTAAAATAAAATCGGGAGTTGTTCTCTTTGTCGGCACCACAAACACCTCAACTACAAGTTTTAGGGCACAAAGGAAAGCTTCTTAGGACAATCGCAGAACCAAGTTGTGCTTGGTCCGAAGGCGCTTGAAGCTTTTCTTTGGACAAGTCCCCTACTTAAGTCTATGCACCGCTTCGATAAAAATGTCTCCCCTGATTTCAAAACTTTTATATTGATCCCAGCTGGCGCAGGCAGGAGATAACAAAATAACGTCACCCGGTTCCGAAAATCCGAATGCAGCAGGTACAGCCATGTCAACATTATCGACACGCTTTATGCATTTTATTCCCGCTTCCTTCCCCACGCGTTCAAGCTTCGGTGCTGTCTGGCCGAATGTAACCATTGCTTTTACATTTTTAAAGTAAGGAATCAGTTCATCAAACTCATTCCCGCGGTCCAGACCGCCTGCAAGCAGGACAATCGGACTGTTAAATGCTGACAGAGCATTTATTGTGGCTAACGTATTGGTTGCTTTTGAATCATTATAGAACTTTCTCCCATTTACCTCAGAAACATACTGCAATCGGTGTCTAACACCGGTAAATGTAAGCAGAACCTCCTGAATAGCCTCATTTTCTACACCAGAAAGTTTGGCAGCAGCCATAGCCGATAAGATATTTTCAAGATTATGGCGGCCCGGCAGTGCAATTTTTTCAATTTCCATGACTTTTTCTTGATTAAAACAAATCCAGCCGTCCTTGATGCAGGCCCCTTCCATCAGCACTTTTTTGGTGGAGAAAGGAATGATTTTTGCTTTCGAATGGCGGGCCATTTCGAAAGTTTCTTCCTGGTCGGCGTTTACGATCAGATAATCTTCCTCGGTTTGGTTTTTCGTAATGTTTGCTTTTGCCCTTTTATATTCCTCTCTAGTCCCATGATAATCCAGATGGGCATCGTAGATGTTTGTAATAATAGCAATCTTCGGTTTAAAAGTATCAATCCCCATTAATTGAAACGATGATAATTCAATAACAATGGTATTGTCTTTCCCCGCTATCTCAGCAACACCAGAAGCAACTGTCCCGATATTCCCTGCAATTAACGGCTGCTTTGCACCCTCATTCAGCATTTCATAAACGAGGGTTGTCGTAGTGGTTTTCCCATTCGTTCCGGTAATTCCGATAAGTGGGGCTTCTGAGATTTCATAGGCAATCTCCACTTCAGTTATGACAGGAATGCCTTTTTCAAGTGCGCCTTCAATCATTGGATTGGTATATGGAATTCCGGGATTTTTGACAATCAACTCAAATCCCTCATCCAGCAGTTCAACCGGATGCTCCCCGCAAATTACTTTAATCCCTTGTTCTAACAGCCCTTGAGCCTCAGGATTTTCCGACAGTGGTTTTTTGTCATTAACTGTTACAAAGGCTCCAAGTTTATGTAAAAGAGCGGCGGCCGTTACTCCGCTTTTGGCTAACCCTAAGACAAGAATTTTTTTATGGCGATAAGATTCAATCTGCTTCAATTACAACCACACCTCGATATAGATTCCAAGAATCGCAAAAATTAGGCCGACACTCCAAAAAGTAACAACTACTCTCCATTCAGACCAGCCGACAAGCTCATAATGATGATGCAGGGGACTCATTCGGAAGATTCGCTTTCCAGTTGTTTTAAAGGAAGCAACCTGAAGAATGACTGATAATGTTTCAATCACAAATATCCCGCCAATGATCAGGAGCAATACTTCTAGTTTCGTTAGGATCGAAATGGCGGCAATCGCCCCTCCCAGCGCAAGCGAGCCTGTATCCCCCATAAAAACCTTGGCCGGATGGGCATTAAACACCAAAAAGCCAAGGACAGCACCGACAATGGCAACAGAAAAAATCGCAACTTCCATTTGCGACTGATTCCAGGCAAGGACGGCGAACGCGCCGAACGCAATAGCAGCAGTACCGGACACCAAGCCATCTAATCCGTCCGTTAAATTGACTGCATTGGAAAAACCAACTAGCCAAAAAACAATAAAAATGACAAAAAACCATCCCAAATCAAGCGACTTGTCGGTAAATGGAAGGATGATTTCGGTTGAAAACCCGTTTTGTTTGTACACCAAGTAAAATATAAAGGAAATAATAATTTGTCCTAAAAACTTTTGCTTGGAGGTTAATCCCAGGTTTCTCTTCAGGACTACTTTTATAAAATCATCTAAAAATCCCAATAAACCAAACCCAAGCGTGACCAAAAGCAGCAAATACGTTTTAACTGTCGGTTCGGAAAATTTGCCCGTCATCACCAGCGTTGTTATGACAATGGCAAATAAAATCATGATGCCGCCCATCGTTGGTGTTCCTGATTTTTTCTGGTGTGATTTAGGTCCTTCCTCCCGGATGCTTTGTCCAAATTTCAACCTTCTTAAGAAGGGAATAAAAACTGGTGAAAGCAGCACCGATATTAGAAACGCCATGATGATTGTGAAAAATATAACTTGCTCCAGCATATTATCCCCTCCCCCCGTGTATCTTTTCTTGTTTTTCGATTATTTTTTTTAGCATTACAGCAATATCATATGATTCGTTATTTTTATTAAGAAGTTTTTTATTTGAAAATTTAAAGTTAGTTGTCTCCATTTTTGCAGTTGCTTCTCCATCCAATTTTTCGATATATCGTGTTAAAATCTGTACAATTGCATCCCCTGAATCATCTGTAAAAAATACCGGAAAATGATTTGGAGTGTAATTCGGCAGTTTTTTTCGTTTGTCCCAAAGAACCGCAATAGCACCTTGAGCAATCGCTTCAGATAGACTGCCGCTATTTTCACTTATAGGGATAAACAGTCCCTTTGGCTGTATATCCCCCGCCATATCAGTCACCGTATAAAAAGCAAAATCGCCTTGGACTCCTTGTTTTTCCAAAAAAATTTCAGCCAAGTCCCGATAGGTCAAAACCATTATTTTCTCTCCTCAATTGCTTCCCTAGCGACAAGCCGGTCATCGAAATCATAAACTTCACTGCCGATAATCTGATAGGTTTCGTGTCCCTTGCCGGCAATCAAAATGACATCACCTGCTGTTGCCTGCTTTACCGCTTCACCAATGGCTTCTTTACGGTCAGGAATCACCCGATAAATATAGTTCCTGCCTTGAACCCCCGATTCCATTTCCTTTAAAATTTCAAGCGGATTCTCACTGCGTGGATTATCCGAAGTGAAAATCGGATCAGTTGCATATTGACAGGCAATTTGCGCCATCAGCGGACGTTTCGTCCTGTCCCTGTCGCCGCCGCACCCGACCACAACAAAGATTTTTTTCTCGGCAAAATGCTGGATTGTTTTCAAAACATTTTCCAAGCTGTCCGGTGTATGGGCATAATCGACAATCACGGTAAAATCTTGTCCTGCTTGCACAAGCTCAAACCTTCCTGCCACTCCCTTAATACTTTCAAGAGAACGAATAATCGACTCTATTGGAAGCCCTGATACCAGAGAGGCCGAGATACTGGCCAAAACATTATAAACGCTGAATTTGCCGATAAACTGAATGTTTACGGGATATCTATGATTGCCAAACACGACCTCAAATTCGGTGCCTGATGCGTTCATCTGGATATTTTCCGCTTGAATGTCCGCTTTTGAATCGATCCCATAGGTCACAACATGGGCGGCCGTCGACCGTTTAAACATGCTTGACGCAGGGTCATCAGCATTTAACACGGCAAATTTAGCTTTTTGCTGGTTAAAGGTGTTGCCAAGCTGAGCAAATAATAGACTCTTCGCCCGTTGGTATTCATCCATTGTCTTATGATAATCGAGATGGTCTTGAGTAAGGTTGGTAAATACAGCCACGTCAAAGTCGCAGCCATGGACCCTTCCTAAATCCAAAGCATGTGAAGAAACCTCCATGATGGCTGTTTCCACCCCATCATCCACCATTTGTTTAAAGGTTTTTTGCAGCGTTAAGCTTTCAGGTGTGGTATTTTTAGTTTCAATCAGCTTATCAGCTATTTTTGTATACATCGTGCCAATTAATCCGGTAGTCCGCCCATAATCAGCAAAAATTTTTTCAATCATGTGGCTGGTTGTTGTTTTTCCGTTTGTACCTGTAATTCCAATCAAATGCAGTTTCTTTGAAGGCTGTTCGAAAAAGGTATCAGCCAGCACCGCCATCGCTCTTGTTGTATCATTCACGACGATTACAGGAACATCAAGCTTAAGCGGACGTTCCGCGAGAATAGCAGCAGCACCGCTCGCTGCGGCCGATTCAGCAAAATCGTGACCGTCCACGGTGTAGCCTTTAATACAAATAAATAAGCTCCCGTTTTGCACCTTGCGGTTGTCATTTTCGATTGAAGTGATTTCCCGGTCTTCTCCTTCATAGGGAATTATCAGATGCAAACTCTCAAGCAGCTTTTTCAGCTTCATGTTCATCTCAAATCCTCTCATTACCTTACCTCTGTTTTTGCCGATGCCCCTTTAGAAGAGACTAGTGGGCGAAAGTTTCACTTTATTTTACCTGAAAATAAATTTTTTTGCCATTTTGTTCTTTGTATCGGCAAAAACTAGAGGTGAGAAATGATTTAAGACTTATTAATTAATCACCACTGCCGAAGTATAGTCTAATTTTTGAACCTTCCTTAACTTTCGTTCCAGGTGCAGGAGATTGTCTCACAACAACATCGCCCTCGCCGCTTGCATCAACTCGAAGGTTCAAGATTTGTTCCATAAGCTCAATTTTTGTCATGCCGACAAAATCAGGCAGTTCGATTGGTGCAGTATCAGGCCATTTGATTTCTTTTTCAATTTGCTCTTTTCTTGGTTCTACTCCCATCGCACTTAAACTGTCCTTCATTATATTCCCTACAATCGGAGCACTAACAGTACCTCCAAATGCGGTTACGCCTTTCGGGTTATCAACAGCCACATAAACAACAATTTGGGGATCATCCGCGGGAGCAAAGCCAATAAACGAGACGATAAAATTATTTTCTAAGTATCGGCCGCCCTGGGCTTTTTGGGCTGTCCCAGTTTTGCCGCCAATCCGATATGAATCAACAAATGCTTTACCTCCAGTTCCTTGGGCAACAACACTTTCTAGGGCATGGCGAATTTCTTTAGATGTTTCCTCAGAAATAACCCTGCGCTTTTCAACTGGAGTATTTCTCATTACAATTTCTTTTGTTACAGGATCGATTAATTCCTTTGCAATAAAAGGTTTATATAAGATCCCGCCGTTTACGGCGGCAGACACTGCAGCAACCTGCTGGATTGGCGTAACAGACACCCCTTGTCCAAAAGCAGTTGTTGCCAATTCAACCGGGCCGACGCGGTTCATATTAAATAGAATCCCGGTTCCTTCCCCCTGTAAATCTATCCCTGTCTTTTGTCCAAAGCCAAAATCCTTTACATATTGGAAAAGCTTTTCCTTTCCCAGCCTTTGACCAAGCTCCACGAATCCGGGGTTGCAGGAATTCTGCACCACTTCTAAGAAGGTTTGATCTCCGTGTCCGCCTCGTTTCCAGCATTTCAACCTGGCACCGGCTACCTGAACTGAGCCGGAATCATGAAAATGTTCTTTCTCTAAGTCTACCTTTCCCTCATTCAATGCCGCTGCCAGCGTAATAATTTTAAAAGTCGACCCCGGCTCATACGTCATCCAGACAGGTAAATTCCGGTTGTAAACCTCCTGCGGAACGTTTTGAAAATTTGCCGGGTCAAAGGATGGCCTGCTTGACATCGCTAAAATCTCCCCGCTGTTCGGGTTCATCGCAATGGCAATAAGTCCATCAGGGTTATACTTAGCTTCAGCAATATCCAGCTCTCTTTCTACAATCGTCTGGACCTTTGTGTCAATCGTTAATTTTAGGTCAAGACCATTGACGGGCTTCTCATAATCATCCGCCATATCATTCATTCGTTCGCCTTTGGCATTTGCATAAAATTTAACAGAGCCTCTTTCCCCGCTCAGCTCTTTATCATAATATTTTTCAAGACCCATCAATCCCTGGTTGTCCACTCCTGCAAAGCCTAGAACATGGGCTAAATAGCTGCCATAAGGATAATGTCGTTTAGAATCTTCCCCAATGTATACACCTTCAAGACCTAATGCCCGGATCTCCTTTGCTTTTTCATGGGAGATCTTTCGACCTTCCTTTATCCGAACAATTCTTTCTTTTTGTGTTATCTCGCGATAGGCTGTTTCTTTAGGCATATTTAAGACTGAGGCCAGTTTTTCAGCTGTTGCCGCCGGGTCTTTAACCTGCCTTGGGACAACCCAGACAGTTGGGGCACTCATATTAGTCGCTAACGGAACACCATTGCGGTCAACAATTTCGCCTCGCTGGGGCTCAAATGGAATATTCCGGCTCCAAGAATCCTTTGCACGTCCAGTCAACATGTCTCCGAGATAAAATTGTACATAACCTAGCCTGACATCAATAATCAAAAAGATCATAATTCCGATGATTAGTGCAAGTAATAACCGTTTACGGACCGTTACATTTGAAACGCGCATATTTGAACAATGCCTCCTACTCCTTTACGTTATCGTTCATTTATATGCTTGTACTTCCTTGATTAGAACGGGTCCAAACGGTTCAAACCGCGGAAAAGAGGCTGTCCGATTACAGCCTCTTCCCTTAGTTAATCCTGCACTTTCTCTTCCTGATTGTCCTCTTGCTTTGTTCCCTCTTGCTGCTGCCCATTTATTTCCTCTGTCCATTGTTCTTCGGGCGTTTTAAGTTCGACAATCAAGAAATCATCCTTACGCAATAACGCTTGTGGTTGAATATTTTGACTAACAACATATCCTTTGCCTTTTGGATTCAAATTTAATCCTGCCAAATTGGCAACCTTCATGACATCCCTTAGTGACCAGCCTGTTAGATCCGGAGCAGTCAATTCACCATTTGTTCGAATAACCACCTTTTCACCCTCGAGAATCTCCGTTCCGGCTTTAGGCAGCTGCTTGTCCACCTCGGTTCCGGTTCCGAGAACCACCGCCTCAATTCCCTTGTCCTTTAGACTTTTTACCGCCTCATTCACGTCCATTCCCTGTAAATCAGGCAATTCGCTGACATTCGTTTTTTCTGTAGTGGAAGGCTGAATATTTAAGTAATGCAAGCTATTCTGCATGACAGGGTTAAAAATGGCGGACACAGGAATGGCGCCTTGGCCTGCATCAAGTCCTTTCAGATCCGGCTGCTGTACGGCCACATAAACAATCAGTTTCGGGTCCTCCTTTGGAGCCATCCCTAAAAAGGAAAACATATAGTTGTTAACCCCGCTTAGGTATTTTCCATCCGGACCGGGAATATTAGCTGTTCCTGTTTTCCCTGCCACACTGTAGCCGTCAATTTTATAACGCCCGCCGGTGCCTTTTGGAGAGGTGACCACCGTTTCTAGGTAATCGAGAACCTTGCTGGCTGTTTCGGCAGAAATCGGGCTAGAAACAACCTCGGCAGTTTCTTCTTTTATTGTTTCGCCAGTATCATGATTGACAATTTTCTTGACCACATGCGGCTTTACCATTTTCCCGCCATTGGCAACGGCCGTAGCCGCCTGGATTTGCTGCATTGGTGTGATCGCTGTTCCTTGACCATATGCGGTGGTAATTTTTTCAATTGGATAAGTGTATTGAATTTTCCCAGATGTTTCATTTGGCAGTTCAATGCCTGTCGGCTTATCAAAACCAAACTTCGTTAAATATTCTCTGAATCTTTCAAAGCCCAATTTTTCCTTAGCAATTTTCGCAAACGCCACGTTTGAGGAGCGCTGTACACCTTCAAGATACGTAATGCTGCCCCAGCCAGACCCGTTGTGGTCATGGATGGCTTTATCCTTATCCGTCACCCGATAAGACCCGGACTGATACAGTTCATTTGGATCAAACACATTTTCTTGAACGGCTGCAGCAAGTGTAAAGATTTTCATCGTCGAACCAGGCTCAAACGAAGTTTCAATCGCTTCGTTATGCCAACTTTTATCAATCCCGTCTTTTGTCTTTGGATCAAAGGACGGCCGCTGGCCCATCGCTAATATCTCTCCTGTTTTCGGGTCGGCCACAATCGCAATAATTTTCTTCGGCTTGTAATCCTTAACCACTTTGTCCATGGCATCCTCTAAAAATGTCTGGATTTTCTTATCAATCGTTAAATAGACATCATTTCCATCTTTTGCGGGGGTGACTTTTTCCTTTCCAGTAGGAAGAATATATCCCCATTTATCACTTTCATATTGTATTTTTCCATCTATGCCAGATAAGGCATCGTTATACGATTTTTCAACACCCATTATTCCTTCATATTTGAAGGTATTATCCTTTTGTTTAACGCTGTCTGTATAACCAACTAAATGCGAGGCAAATGTACCATTTGGATAAAACCTTTTCGAATCACGAAGAAATGTAATTCCCGGCAGCTTCAGTGCCTCTATCTTTGTTTTGGTATCATGGGAAATATCTCTTCCTGCTTTACCAAATTCCACTTGAAATCGGCCTTTAATCGTCAGTCTCCGATAAATCTCTGATTCATCCATTTTTAAATATTTGGCCAGCGCTTTTGCCGTTTTGTCCGGATCCTTCACATGCATCGGTTTCTTCGGGTCAGTCGTCATTTTCTTATCAAGGATTGCTACTAAGGTATAAGATGCAGTATCCTCCGCAACCACCTCACCATTCCGATCGTAAATAACTCCCCGTACTGCAGGGATAGTTCCATTTCGGTTATATTTTTCCTGAGCAAGTGCTGATAACTTCTGGCCTGCTGCTTCACCAGTAACTTGAATGAAAAGAAATCTGCACAATAAGACAAAAAAGAGCAGGCTGAATATTATAAACAATATCGCTGCTCCGGAATTTATATATGGCTGTTTCTTGATCATTTCTGCTGCACAACCTTGACGTTATTTTCGTTTAATATTAATCCCATTTGTTTGGCTTTTTCATATATCCGTTCGTACGTACTTAATTCACTAACTTGTACCTGCAGGTCACTATTAACTTTCTGCTGTTCCTTCACTTTGGCATCAACCGTTTGGATTTCTTTATTCACGTCATAGATTTTTGCCTGATTGTTTAGGAGATGGGCCGCCCCAAAGCAAACGACACCCGCAAAAACAACTCCGATTATTTTTTCCCCTGGAGTAAGCCAGGATTTTTTTATTTTTACCTGTCTTTCGTCGCGTACTGTTTGTTCTGTTCGCTGCTGCTCTTGAACTTTCCTGGCAAGATTACTCAATCTTTTTCCCCTCCGGTTTGATTATTTATATTCTATATTTTTTCGGCAATACGTAGCTTTGCCGACCGCGCGCGATTGTTGTGTTCCACCTCTTCTTCAGATGGAAGAATCGGTTTCCTTGTGATTAATTTTAAAATAGGCTTGTACTCATCCGGAATGATCGGCAAACCTGGCGGCAGCGGTGGTGTTTCACTTGCCTTTTTAAATGTTGCTTTACAAATTCTGTCCTCAAGCGAATGGAACGTGATGCAGCTGATTCGTCCGCCTTTATTCAGCAAAGAAATCGCCTGGTTTAAAGACTTCTCAAACACGCCCAGTTCATCGTTCACTGCAATTCTGACCGCTTGAAAAATTCGTTTGGCAGGGTGTCCGCCTTTTCTCCTTGCTGGAGCGGGAATCGCTTCCTTGATCAAGTCCACCAATTCAAATGTCGTTTCAATTGGTTTGACCGCTCTCGCCGCTTCAATCTTACGGGTGATTTGTTTCGAGAATTTTTCCTCACCATAGTGAAAAAAGATTCGGACTAATTCCTCATAAGACCAATGGTTAATGACATCGTAGGCAGAGATTGGCGCACCCGTATCCATCCTCATATCGAGAGGGGCATCATGATGATAACTAAAGCCTCTCTCAGGAGTATCAAGCTGCGGGGAGGACACACCCAAGTCATACAGAACTCCATCAACTTTTTGAATTCCTTGTTTTTCAAGCTCTTCTTTTAAATGTAAAAAATTGCTTTTAATAATGGTTAAGCGGTCGCCATATTCGGCTAATTTCTGCTCTGCATTTCTGATGGCTGTATCATCCTGGTCAAATGCAAACAATTTGCCTTCTGTCCCAAGTTTCGAGAGGATTAAAGAGCTATGCCCGGCACCACCCAATGTACAATCCACATAAATACCATCAGGCTTAATATTCAAGCCTTCTACCGCTTCATCCAATAACACAGTTGTATGTTTAAACATTTACGTACCACCTTTTCCAATCTATCGCAAAACATTTGTATGCAGAAAATATATTAAGATAACTTTATCCATTATATATCAAAGCCAATCATATTTTCTGCAATTTCCGCAAAAGATTCCTCAGACTGTGAAAAATAGTCTTCCCAAATCTGCTTGCTCCAAATTTCGATTCGATTGGAAACACCCAAAATCACACATTCTTTATCTAATTTTGCATACTGCAATAATGGTGCGGGGATGTTGATTCTTCCTTGTTTATCCAGTTCACTCTCTGTTGCACCGGAAAAGAAGAATCGTGTAAAGGCACGGGCGTCTTTTTTCGTCAGCGGCAAGCCTTTTAATTTTTCTTCAATCAGCTTCCATTCTGATAATGGGTAACCAAACAAACATTGATCCAAACCCCTAGTGATGATGAACATCTCGCCGAGTTCATCGCGGAATTTGGAGGGCACAATCATTCGGCCTTTGTTATCAATGCTATGATGGTATTCACCCATGAACATACCCACTACCCCCACTTTCTATTAAAAATGTACCACATTCCCCCACTTTCCACCACCTATTTTTTAACTATTCTTCTTAAAACCCAAAAATCCTTTATAAAGTGGTGATTTTTTCAAAAAAAAGAAAACCCCACATAGGCGAAGTTTTCTCGGATTGTAAAAAATGTATTTTTCTCAGCAATTTTTTATTGATCGATTGCCCCTGCTAATGGGCCTGTCGATTTCCGCTCCGGGCACTCGCTTTCCGCGGGGGGGTCCTGCGTAACGCCCGCGGAAAGCGAGCCCCTGGGGCGGAAACCAACAGACTTCCTCCCCAAGCAAACAAATAAAAAGGGGTTTCCAATCAATTCGGCTTCTTTTTTAACATCTTCATAATGCACTTCATCGGTTACATAAAGCACCTGATATGGTTTACCTGCAAACTCAGGAATCGCCTTAATAACCGCCTCGTTTATAGGCCTCGCCCCTCTCGACCCGCCAACTATTAGGACACAATGCTCAGTTGTGCTCAAACCCGCAGAAAGCCTCCCCTTAAT